>NZ_NDIO01000019.1:0-2535 GCF_002241085.1 Vibrio sp. V03_P4A6T147 | reverse complement strand
GGTGTAACTCGCTAAAATATAAATGAAGAGATTCTACACTTAGGTCAAACTACAACAAGAATCCAAAAGCTAAGGAGCGGAGTGATGGCGATTCAACGATTGAATGCAGAGCAGCTCTACCACGTTGCCCAGTTAGAAAAACTCCCTTGTAAATCAACTAAGGAGTTAGACCCAGTTGATGAGATTGTGGGGCAAGAACGGGCGCAAAAAGCGGTCGAATTTGCAATGTCGATCAAAGAGAAGGGTTACAACATCTACGCTATTGGCCGTAATGGGTTGGGCAAACGTACGATGATTTTGCGCTATTTAAACCGCCATCAGCATGATGTCGATGCGTTGTTTGATTGGTGTTATGTGGCCAATTTCAGCGATATTCGAACCCCAAAAGTGCTGAAGTTACCTTCGGGTATTGGGGTTAAACTCAAGCAAGACATTGAAAAGTTAATGAATAAGTTGGTCAATGCGATCCCGTTAGCTTTTGATAACGAGATTTACTTTGCTCGTGCCGATAAACTGAAAAATCAGATGGCACAAAAACAGCAAAGTGAATTGGATAGCATCAGTAAAGAAGCCAAAGATAAAGGCATTAGCTTAACCATCACCACTCAAGGCGACTATCAATTTGTTGCGATGAACGGTGAAGAGATGCACACCGAAGAGTCCTTTGACGCCTTGTCTAAAAAAGAGCAAGAGCACTTTAGCCATACCATTGATGAGCTAGAAATCAGCCTACGCAATATGGTACGTCAACTGACAGAATGGGAAGACTCCTACAGTGAGAAGATCAAAAAGCTCAATGATGAAGTAACGCTTGGCGTCATTACCCACTTTATTAAGCAGCTTAAGCAAGATTATTCTGGCTACCCAGACATCAAAACGTATCTCACGGAGTTACAAAAAGACATCGTCGATAATGCGGACATTTTTTTAGATGAAGACAGTGAGCAAGGCGAAGTCGCGACAGCTTCTTTAGATAAGCGTCTGCCGCGTCGCTACAAAGTCAATGTGCTGGTCAGCCAGCCTTCAGACAAGCTACCGATCGTGGTAGAAGAGAACCCGAACTACCACTCTCTATTTGGTTATATCGAAACGGCGACTTTTAAAGGCACAGTATTTACCGATTTTTCGTTAATTCGAGCGGGTAGTTTACATAAAGCCAATGGTGGTGTGCTGTTGATGGATGCGGTGAAAGTGCTTGAGCAGCCCTATGTTTGGGACGGTTTAAAGCGCGCGCTGCGTTCACGCCAAATGAGTTTTACCTCTTTGGAAAAAGAGGTCACGCTAACAGGGACGGTTTCACTTGACCCAGAGCCTATCCCGCTAAATGTGAAAATCATCCTATTTGGTGATTACCACACCTATCAGCTGCTGACTCATTACGATCCTGAATTTAGCGAATTGTTTCGAGTAACGGCCGATTTTGAAGATGAAATGAAACGTACGCCCGATACCGAGCTACATTACGCGCGTTTTATTTCGAGCATAGTGCACGACAACAATATGCTGCATTGCGACCGTAAAGCGATTGCACGCATCATTGAACACAGTTCACGTACAACGGGCGATCAAGGCAAACTGTCACTTCATTCGGCGCATATTGCCAATTTGTTACGCGAATCTAACTATGTGGCGAAGCAGGCGAATTCAAACATGATCCGCCAGAATCATGTCGAAGAGGCGCTCAGCAACCAAGAGATGCGAGTGAGCCGCCTGCAAGACAGTGTGATGGAGTCGTATGTTAACGGTACAACGCTAATCCAAACGCAAGGCATGGCGGTCGGACAGGTGAATGCGCTATCGGTATTGAGCACCAGCGATCATATGTTTGGTGCGCCAAACCGTATTACCGCCACCACTTCCTATGGTGATGGTGACATTATCGATATCGAGCGCAGTGTCGATCTGGGTGGCAGCATCCACTCTAAAGGTGTGATGATTTTATCCGCGTATCTCTCTTCGGTATTTGGCCGTACGGCGCGCGTACCACTCACCACGACCATCACATTTGAGCAATCTTACGGTGGTGTGGATGGTGATAGTGCCAGCATGGCCGAATTCTGTGCGATTGTGTCTGCGTTTTCTAAACGGCCTAATCGCCAAGATATTGCGATCACAGGTTCGATGAACCAATTTGGTGAGTCGCAGCCGATTGGCGGTGTGAATGAGAAAATTGAAGGTTTCTTTGATGTGTGTGCAATCAAAGGGCGCACCAGCCAGCAAGGTGTCATCATTCCTCGTTCAAACATGCACAATCTGATGTTACGCGCTGACGTTGTTAAAGCGGTCGAGAAAGGGGAGTTCAATATCTGGGCTATTGAACATGTCACTGAAGCGGTTGAGCTCTTTACTGGCAAACCCGCAGGCGAAGCAACAGAAGATGGCAGCTACCCGGTTGATACCATCTTCGGTTTAGCACAAGCCAAACTGAATGCGCTTAGAAAATAGCCTTATCGAAGAATAAGTTCTTCAGTACTAACCACCTCAATGACCACCTAGCAAGTGGTCATTTTTCTTCATAAATCATCATAATTTAAC
>NZ_NDIO01000373.1:0-2613 GCF_002241085.1 Vibrio sp. V03_P4A6T147 | reverse complement strand
GTATAACATGCAGTTATCATTTGCTAACTGTGGCTTGCCATATCACATCGGCGGTGACATCAAAGAGCGCAGCAATTTGCTGCTACAAACACCGGAAAGCTTTTTAGCGCGTTTTAATGTAGATGTGCGCACTATGAATGAAGTGCTGCGCATTAATCGTGCAGCGAAAACCATCACTGTACGCAATCTGCTCGATCAGTCAGAGTACCAAGAAAGCTATGATTTTTTGCTGCTTTCCCCTGGGGCGGGTCCTATTGTCCCGTCGATTCCTGGGATTCAAAACCCACTGACCCATTCGCTGCGCAACATTCCAGATATGGATAAAATCATCCAGACGCTGCAAATGAATAAACCTGAGCATGCAACTGTCGTCGGCGGTGGTTTTATCGGTTTGGAAATGATGGAAGCGTTCCATCACCTCGGTATCAAAACCACGCTGATCGAAATGGCTGATCAGGTAATGACACCTGTCGATAGTGAAATGGCGGGCTTTGCTCATGCGGAGATTCGCGCTAAAGGCATCGATTTACGTTTAGGTGTTGCTTTAAAATCGGTCGAATATAAACCAGCAGCGACGTTACCTAGCACAGAATCGGGTGAAACTCTGGAGCACAAACACATCGAAGGTGAACTGGATCTTGTGCTCAGCAATGGTGAAATACTCACCACTGACATCCTGATTATGGCGATTGGTGTGCGTCCAGAAACCAAACTGGCTGCTGAAGCGGGCTTACAACTCGGTGAACTTGGTGGCATTTGGGTGAACGAACAGATGCAGACCAGCGATCCAGCGATTTACGCCGTCGGCGATGCGATCGAAGAAAAGGATTTTGTTACAGGCAAACAAACGCTGGTTCCACTCGCAGGTCCTGCCAATCGCCAAGGTCGCATGGCAGCTGATAACATGCTTGGTCGTAACGAAACCTATCAAGGAACACAAGGAACCGCAATCTGTAAAATATTCGACTTAGCCGTGGCATCTACAGGCAAAAATGAGAAGCAACTAAAACGTGACGGCGTTGATTACGAAAAAGTGTACGTTCACACAGCCAGCCATGCGAGCTACTATCCGGGCGCTGAAGTGGTGTCGTTCAAAATGCTGTTCGATCCAAAATCAGGCAAAATCTTCGGGGCACAAGCGGTTGGTAAAGATGGCATCGACAAGCGTATCGACGTGATGGCTGTCGCTCAACGTGCAGGTATGACAGTAGAACAACTACAACACTTAGAGCTGACTTACGCGCCACCATACGGCAGCGCGAAAGATGTAATTAACCAAGCAGCTTTTGTCGCGACAAATATAATGAAAGGCGATGCAAAAGCCATCCATTTTGATCAAATCGATTCGCTAAGTGACACGCATATTATTTTGGATGTACGTAATCCAAGTGAACGTGAAAATGGTAATCATCTCAAAGGCGACATCAATATCCCGGTAGACCAACTTCGTCAACGTATGAATGAACTGCCCAAAGACAAAGAGATCATCATTTATTGCCAAGTCGGGTTGCGCGGTAATGTAGCCTACCGCCAACTGGCCAATAATGGCTTTAAAGCACGTAACTTGATTGGTGGGTTCCGTACTTATCTGTTTGCAAAACAATAAAAGATTCAATTGAGTGCTGCTGATGCGGCACTCTTTTTAAGTTAACCGATGTAAACCGCGATTGGCATATTAGTCTGTTCTTCAAGCTCTTTTAATTTCGCCAACAAAGCTGAGTTAATTTGATTACCAGCGGTCAACATTAAGTTTCCATTGGGTAAGTACAAATCACGCTTAATTTTCATACCCGGTTTCACTTCACTCAAACCAATGCACAATTCTAGGCCATCCTCCAAGTGTTTTAACGAAGTTACTACCATTAAAAAAGCATCCACGACTGTGGGGTCATATAAGGTTCCAGCTTGCTCTTTTATATAACTCTGTGCACTTTTGGTATGCATACGACGTGGATTATTTGGTGATGCAATATAGTAGTCATAATCTTTAACCACTTTAATAATACGTGAACACAAAGGTATTTCTTCACCATGTAAATGGCCTGGCTTACCAGTACCGTTATACAACTCATCTTGGTGGCGAATGATCTCAACTAGTGGTTCAAAGCGCTTAATTCGGCCTAAAATCTCGGCACCTAATACAGAATTGGCATTAGGACTCTGAGGAATTGAGGTTTCTGGATCAACAATCAACTTTTCAAGTTCTTTATCTTTCGCACCGATTAATCCTATTTGGTGCATCAAACCACACAAATAGACATGACTCACTTGGCTTTCAGGCAGTTTTAACCGCTGCGCCACTACCTTCGCTTGGTTGGCAATACGCTCTGCGTGATCGGCTGGGAGTCCCGTTCGATATTGAATGATCGCAGTAACCATACCCAATATGTCTTTAAACGTCTTGTTACGACTTATCAATAAATGTTCTAACTTTTTATTAGATGATTGCAGCTCTAACGTTCTCTCTTTTACCTTCTGCTCTAAATCTTGATTAAATTCAGCCAGCTTACGATTATTGTCCTCCAAGGCTAGATTCACCACTTCGAGCTCGCTATTGCGTTTTTCTAACTCGATAGCCAAATGTTCTCGCTCTTTTGTCAGACGATAAAACTC
>NZ_NDIO01000289.1:0-2627 GCF_002241085.1 Vibrio sp. V03_P4A6T147 | reverse complement strand
CATGGGGACGATGTATATATTGTTTTAATAATTCATCCTCACAGCTTTGCCAATGTGCTTTAGATATTTTACCTAATGGTTCATTTTCCATATTTGACCAAGTCTTTTTAATAAATACATCGTCAATATAATCTTTAGGCGGTTGAATAAGATCATCTCGCCAAATAATGCCATTGCGTTCCGCTTGTTGTTTCATTCTTTCAAAGGCCAGAGCAGAGATGGCATTGCTAATCGGCACGAAGTGATAATAGAGTAATTGCCCGTCCACTAATTTCACTTCGCCATAAACACCGTCCTTTTCACGAGTCTCTTTTTGCCATGTTTGATTTTCTAGGTCTAATTTCTGCTGGGCAAATACAGCCCCCGCGTTAGCTTCTCGTATCGTTTGTAATTCGGTCTTGTACTTTTCGTAAAATGATGCTTCCTTGATAAGATGTCGGTTGTAGGTTGAATCAACAGGCGTGTTAAGACGTGAAGGTAAATCCGTTCGACTATATTGCTTTTTCGATGGGTAACCACCGCCTACATCAGTATGGCTACCAGGGAATACTTCTTGGCAGAAAATACCGTCAGCAAACGCTATGGCCTCTTGATGACCTTGCCCTAATGAAGTGAGGGGGAAGTTTTTACGGTATTCATGTTGAGCGCAAATCTGAAATACTCTTTCTGCCGTATTGGGTTTTAATCCAAGCTGGTAATTACCTTCATTTTCATTGCCTGGTAAGTAAAACGAGCCTACCGTATCAAATAAACCCACAAAACGGACCGAAACACGCCGAGTAGTATCAATGGCATAAAACTCTTTGGAAAGCGAGTCAAAACGTTTATAACTTTCATTGCCTAATAAGTTTGGAACCAACGAGCTAGGATTAGAGCTTCTATTGGGATTAATGTAATCAGGAAATCCTTCACTCACAGCATTAATAAAGTGTCTTGCCAGCGCCGCACCGCGACTAAAACCAAATACGTCAAATTGAATGTGATTGATATCTTGATAAATGCCATTATCTATCAAATCAGCAACAATTTGCTGAAAACGCTTCAGGAGGCTCTGCCACTTCCATAGCCCGCCTGTATCATCAAAAGCTCCCATCGCTTGTCCTGCTAACTTCTCATCGCCGCCCGCATCGATGATCGGATTAGGCTCTCCTGGCGAAATGGGAATACCATCTACCGTGCCTACCCCTGATATATAAATTTTGACCGATTCGCCTTCTCGCTCTGGATAGGCTTCAAACAGACGAGCGACATTCGTTCGCGATTTATTACCGTAAGTTTCCTTATATTCATCATTGGGGTTATTTTGCCCAGTCCCATCAAAGAACACGCCGATACACAATGTTCGTTCAGGCTTTACATTAACGATAGCAATATCTTTCCCTGCCATGCTTTCGCTCTTAATCGCTCTAACACTAGTATCGACTAAGCAGCGTTCGGTATAGTCATAAAACGTATTTAATGGGTGATTAAATGATTTCGGAGAAACAGGCGGCAGGCCATAAACGGTGATATTTTCCTGCTGCGTTTCAGCTTGGTGTTTATCTTCTCTTGCAATAATAGGTTGCTGAGTCGCGTCCAGTAATGTAGGAATATCTAATTTAACGCCATGTTTACTTAGCCACTCGTCATCTAGGTTGTCGAGCGCTTCACGGGTAATTTGCTGCTCAAGATAAACCAGATATTGATTATCGACGACTTTGCCGCCAATTTTCCAATAAACCAGCAAAGCACTTTGGTAAATGTTATAGGCTTGAGTGTCATCTAATCGATGTGGTGTAGAGCGAGTCCCGTAAAAACTCCATTTGTTATCGCCAAGCAATTTGTACTCTTGGACCAATTTCCCATCGTGAAAATGATAAAAATAACCTTCAGTAGGAAGGCCAAGCCGCTCACCTAATTGCACCGCAGGGCAAACGGGAATAAAACCTTCATAAGCAGTTTGTGTCCCGATAGGTTTAACCTTGACAGTCTCTTCAAGTGAAATTCCCATTGGGTATGAGGCGACTTCGGCGACCAAGCGTTTTGGTTCATCAATGGCGGTAAGAATAGTGTATCGGGTGCCGTGTGCTGCTTTAGATTCCGTCCAGCGACCAAGCATGACCTCATTTTTGGTCTTAGCTAACACAAAAGAACAACTGACTTGCTGACGAAACGATTCATCAGAGCAAGCGATGTCAAAGCAATATTCGTATTTCAACGAAAGAGGCTCGTCGGAATTATTTCGTATTGGAGGCTCGGGGACATAGGGTGACATTGGTAAGGGTGGATGCAAATTGCGACTTTGCGTTGCCCCAGAAACAGCGCCTGTAAGATTGGTTCGAGCAAGCAATGCTTTTTGCGCGGCAGGTTCGAGGTGGTCGATAGTTTGGCTGTTGAGCACCCAATGAGAGAGACCCATTTCGTTTGATTCTTTGACCAGCATAGGAGTAACAGGCGAATCATTTAACAACAGCCAATGACCTTGCTCTACCTGCTCAATAAATTTGTCAGCACTAAAATTAGAGGGGATAGCGGCCTTAAGGGCTTTTTTATCTAACGAATCGAGTGCGCCTTCAATTTGCGCAAACTCATGAGCCATCAACTCGGTGATACGAACGGCTTTATATGTCACTGACGTTCCCTTACAG
>NZ_NDIO01000163.1:0-2633 GCF_002241085.1 Vibrio sp. V03_P4A6T147 | reverse complement strand
GCAATTAGTTGGCCTGGATGAATCTGCGACACTCAAAACGGTTACTGGCTCTGACATTACTGTTGGATTAGTAGGAGCAAATACTCTGACTGGTAAAGATGCAGAAGGGCATTTAGTCTTCAAACTCGAGTTTACACCGACAACGGGAAAATGGGAGTTTTACCAGTATCAAAATATACAATCGCCGTTAGGTGATGGAGACATTGATTTCCAAGTGAAAGTTACTGATGCAGATGGTGACAGTGCTGTGCTTGGTTTTGCGGTCAAGCCTGTGTCTCCACCGGTTATTGGTGAATTGACGCTCAATGTTTCTGAAGAAGGATTACAAGGCGGTATAGTAGATGACGAATCCGTCATTGGTTCACAAGACACGACTAACCAGACCTCAGTGGAAGGGCAGCTTAATATTGCGAACACCTCTGAGCTTTCTATGGGGATTCCGGTTGGTACTTACACTTCTAATGGTGTGGCTATTACCTGGAACTTATCTTCGGATAAACAGAGACTGATTGGAACGGTTGCTGACAATAAAGTGGTCGAAATTACCGTAGATAACCAAGGCAAGGTGACTAGTCAGTTGCATGCTGTATTCGACCACACGAATAATGGTGGAGAAGATGACCTTGTGATTGATATTCCCATTGAAGCACAAAATTCAAGTGGTATTTCGAGCACAAGTTCAATCACCATTGTTATCGAAGATGATGCTCCTATCGCTAATGCGGATGTTGCTTCAATCAATGTATTAGCCGATTCATTTAATTTTAACGGTGTTTCGGCTAAGTGGAGCAATATCGCAGGTGGTTCAAATATTACAATTTATGATTCGCGCGATGCTGACCCTGATTTAGACCAAGTACGCTGGGGAACGAGTGCAGGGTATGGGCAATCAGGGTATGGTTTTATTGATAACGATAGTGGACTGGCTGGAAACATAGCTCTCAATGAGCTAGTCCAACTAGGAACCTTTACTCACTATAACTACCCTATCTATGATTCGATTACGGGGGCAACACTAGATGTAACGTTTTCAGTAACCGATGCTTATGGTCGAGTAACGCCTGTGACGATTACGGTGAATTTTGCCCATAACGAAACACCAAATAATCAGTCTGATCCAAGGGATATCATTACTATTGAAAGTCAATCTGTGACTTTTGAATTTGAAGGTAAGATGTATACAGTTGAAGTCTTAGGTTTTGTTGATAAAAACGGTAATGTTATCAACTCGATAAAGACAGACGAAAATGCATCCAACCAGTTTGACTTGGTGGCAAAGATTGTTGAAGGAAGTGGTTACCATTTGCCAAGTGCTTTAGGTAATGTAATGCATAACGATTTGCACGGTGCCGATGGATCATTGACGGTCATAGGGTGTGTGAATGGAGAAACATCAAGCAGTATTAATACCGGTGTTGGCACTAAGGTTATTGGTTTGTATGGCGAGCTGATTCTGATGGCTGATGGTAGCTATACTTATCAAGTGACTGAAGATGCCTCTAAGATCCCCCTCAACGCACAGGAAGTTTTTAGTTATACAGTGAGAGATAATGATGGTGATGCTGCCAATAGTACTTTAACGATTTCGGTCAACGCTGTAGATAAAAATGGTGTACCCGTAGGTTTACCATTGACGGTTGAAGGCAATGATTTAAATGACATGATAGTTATTAGAAATGGTGAAAACTCACGGCACCCAGATAGATTCGATGTTGCTTTCGGGGGTAATTTGTTAGGTACAGTACGTGATGTTCATGGCAATGAAAACCATATTCACGTAGGGCAAGGTTATAATAATGGCTCTCAAAACCAAACTGTTAGTGGTGGATCGGGGAACGATCATATTGAGACGGGCTCTGGAAATGACGTCATTTATGCAGGAATGACGGGATCTCATGGTTACAGTAGTGATGATGATTTGGAACTTTCTGCGTCTGAGATTGCCAATCATCACGTAATGACAGGCAATCTTTCTGGCACTGATTCAATGTTAGATAATGATGGTTTGTTATTATCGAACGATGTATCAAGCCGTAATGCTGACGTCGTTAATGGCGGTAGTGGCAATGATCGAATATTTGGTCAATCTGGCTCTGATATCCTTTTTGGTCATACTGGTGATGATTATATTGATGGTGGTTCTCACAACGATGGTTTGAGAGGTGGTGAAGGTAACGACACCCTTATTGGCGGCCTTGGTAGTGATATCTTAACGGGTGATAGTGGTGCAGACATATTCAAATGGGTTGAGATGGAAACCGCGACTGACCGCGTCACGGACTTTCATCGCTCGGAAGGGGATTCGTTAGATTTCTCTGATTTGTTTGAAGATATGTCTAAAGACGAGATCACAGTATTACTTGATGGGCTGGGTAGTGCAGATCATCAAGGTGTTGCGGACGATGTATCTATTCGTGTTACAGGAAATGAACATGAATCGCACCTAACGATTGTCAAGTCGGGTCAAACATTGACCGTGGACTTTGATGGTGCGTCAGCTGCGGATATCACTAGTAGTTTGATGGATAATCTAAACCATTTAAAGGATTAAAATAACGACAACCGGAGCTTGATTAGAGCTCCGGTTTTTCTTGCTGCCTATAAAATACGGCTTACAACACCTTACAGGCGAA
>NZ_NDIO01000274.1:0-2634 GCF_002241085.1 Vibrio sp. V03_P4A6T147 | reverse complement strand
GTTCTTGAGCCACTCAACCATTGCAATTGTGGCTTTGGGTCGTGTAAATTCAGTTTATCTCATTGAATTTGCATAACAAACGGCTCAAGAGGGATTGCCAACGCGTGGCGACTTTAGTGCAAAATTGAAGTTCAGTGTTTACGGTGTGTTTTTTGAGTTCGGCGGTGCGTTGTCAACCCCTTAGCCGGGCGTTAGGTGAATTGGGGGAATAATGCAGCAAGTTTTAGAAACGGAACGTTTAATCCTTAGGTCATTTGAGCTGTCTGATGCAGAGCAAGTATCAGTATTGGCTGGTGATAAACGAATCGCAGAGATGACGGCAAACATACCGCACCCTTATGAAGTTTCAGATGCAATTTCATGGATTGAAACACATGAAATTGGCTTTGCCAGCGGAGAGAGTATTGTTTATGCGATTGTACTTAAAGAATCGTTAGAGCTTATTGGTGCAGTGAGTTTGCCGAACTTAAAAGATGGCCAAGGCATCTTGGGTTATTGGTTGGGCGTCGATTTTTGGGGACAAGGTTATGCGACAGAAGCTTCAAAGGCTTTAATTGAGTACGCAAAAGAAAGTCATGGGTTGCGAGAGTTAAAGGTCATGCATCTTGTTGGCAATGATCGTTCAAGGTCAGTTATCGATAAACTTGGTGTTACTTACGTAGAAAATCAAACACTTCGTATGCAAGGTGGTGAACGAGAGGTTTGTGTTTATATTTCAGCGGTATAAATTCACCTAACAAACGCTTCAAGAGGGACAGCCAACGCGTGGCATTTTTACTATGCGTTGGTTTTTGTGGTTACGGTGTTATGCGGAAACTTGGTAGTAGCGTTGTCTGCCCCTTAAGCGGGCGTTATGTTTTTAAGAGGAAATCATGTTTACATTGGATGTTGATACCGATCTGAAACTGGCTTTGGTTACTCCCAAGTATGCTTCGGCCTATCTTGAAATTGTCAGTCGAGAGCGAGAATATTTGAGTCAATGGTTAGCTTGGCCTCCTCATGCAAGCAATGAAGAGTTTTTTCTTAGCTTTATCAAAAGTTCATTGCATGATTATGCTGATGGAAAATCCTTAGTTTGTGGGATGATTTACCAAGATAAGTTGGTTGGAAATATCAGTTTTAACAGTATTAACCGTCAACTGAAAAAAGTAGAGATTGGCTACTGGTTAAGCTCTGAATACCAAGGTAAAGGTATCGTGAGTAAGTCAGTTTTAAAACTGACCGACTTGGCTTTTACTGAATTTGATATGGAAAAGGTTCAGATATCAGCAGCGAGCGAAAATATTCCAAGTCGTAATGTATGTGAACGTTTAGGTTTCTCGCTTGAGGGCATAATCAGTTGCGCAGAAAATTTGAATGGCCGAGTTGTAGATCATGCTGTTTATGGTCTAAATCGTACCAATTGGCCCAAAACATAACAAACGCTTCAAGAGGGACAGCCAACGCGCGGTATTTTACTATGCGTTGGTTTTTGTGATTACGGTGTTATGCGGAAGCTTAGTAGTAGCGTTGGCTGCCCCTTAAGCGGGCGTTATGTTTCTAAGAGGAAATTATGTTTACATTGGATGTTGATACAGACCTAAAGCTTGCTTTGGTTTCTCACAAATTTGCACCTCACTATCTCGAAATCGTTAGCAGAGAGCGTGAGTATTTGAGCCAATGGCTAGCTTGGCCTCCTCACGCAAACAACGAAGAGTTCTTCCTAAGTTTTATCAACCGATCATTACATGACTATGCCGATGGTAAATCGCTTGTTTGTAGCATGATTTATAAAGATAAATTGGTTGGGAACATCAGTTTTAACAGTATTAATCATGAACTGAAAAAAGTGGAAATGGGTTATTGGTTAAGTTCTGAATATCAAGGTAAAGGTATTGTGAGTAGGTCAGTGCTCAAACTGATAGATTTTGCATTTACCGACTTGAATATGGAAAAAGTTCAGATATCGGCTGCAAAGGAAAATCAGCCCAGTCGAAACGTGTGTGAGCGTTTAGGATTTCTGCTTGAGGGGATAATCACTCGTTCAGAAAACTTAAATGGTCGAGTGGTAGACCATGCCATTTATGGCTTAAGTCGCCCATCTTGGCCAGAAACATAACAAACGCTTCAAGAGGGACAGCCAACGCACGGCATTTTTACTATGCGTTGGTTTGTGTGATTACGGTGTTATGCGGAAGCTTGGTAGTAGCGTTGTCTGCCCCTTAAGCGGGCGTTATGCAACTCAGGTAAATTTAGGGATTCAATCTTTTGGGATTTCTCCGGCCATTCGTTTTGTATTGTCGGCAAATGAGCATTTTTACCCTCAAATTCGTGGTCAACTCAAACCGTAAAACAGGCAAAGTTCTTTGCTTGCCTCAATCGGTTTTAGCGCTGGCGCGTTGTCAGTTTGGCAGGCGCAAAATGTGGAAAGGGCAAGTTTATCGAGCATTTTGCTTTTGCTGAAGTTTTCGCTCGTTGAGTTTGTTTCATTCAAAAGCTTGGTTGGTTGTTGAAAGGTGGACTTTGTTTTGGCGGCTTATTTATCTCGGCTCCTACTTGGGTTGGTTCTTGAGCCACTCAACCATTGCAATTGTGGCTTTGGGTCGTGTAAATTCAGTTTATCTCATTGAATTTGCATAACAAACGGCTCAAGAG
>NZ_NDIO01000165.1:0-2655 GCF_002241085.1 Vibrio sp. V03_P4A6T147 | reverse complement strand
CAGGTATTCAAGCTGGTCGCCCTTTTTATATCGCGACTTGTCCACTAAGAATCATCCCGAAAATTTTCAGTTATAACGAAGATGATGTGCCACCGGAGCTTAGAGCTCAACGGACACTCAACAAAAGTCGTATACCTGAGATGGTGAAATATTTACTCGATAATCCTAAAGATTATGTATTCTCTGCACTGACAGCCTCTGTGGGTATCGACATTTCGTTTGAAGATCATGACGGTGCGCCAAATTTAGGTATTTTGAAAATACCAATGGACGCACAAATACTGATCAATGATGGACAGCACCGTCGCAAAGCAATTGAAGAAGCGCTACGTGAAAATCCGGATTTAGGCCAAGACAATATTCCTGTTTTGTTTTTCGTTGACGAAGGCTTACAGCGTAGCCAGCAAATGTTCGCCGATTTAAATAAATACGCGGTCAAGCCGAGTCCATCTCTCGGGGTACTTTATGATTTGAGAGACGAAAGTTCTGATCTTGCTAGACGGCTTGCCAGCAAGAGCTTGCCGTTTATTGGATTTACAGAAATGGAAAAATCTAATATCAGCCCAAAATCCAACAAGCTCTTTACCTTAAGTAGCATCAAGCAAGCGACACGAGCACTGCTTGGTAAAGGTGCAAAAGATGTTTTCAATGAACAGGAAAAACAACTCGCTGAAGTTTTTTGGCAAACAGTTGCCGAAAATATGCCTGATTGGCAAATGGTTTTAACTAAACAAGTTTCACCTGCACAGCTAAGACAAGAATATATTCATGCTCATGGCGTAGGTCTCCACGCTATTGGAGTAATGGGTAAGTATTTGCTCTGTGATGAGCCTGACAACTGGCAAGATAAACTCAAATTATTAAGAAATGTCAATTGGTTGAAAACCAATCCTGAATGGATTCAACGCAGCATGAATCTAGGCAAAGTGAGTAAATCGACCCACAATATTTTGCTCACTGCAAATTTCCTAAAGACAAGCCTAGGTCTTCCACTCACGCCTGAAGAAAGAGCTCTAGAGAAGCAGTTATCATGATACACGAGCTAAAATTAGCTGAAGATCTTCCTGAAGAATATCAAGATTTTATTAACTTAGAAGACTTCGCCAATCACAAATTAAGTCACTTTGTTGCCGATGTGCAACGCGTCTACTGTGCAGACAAAAGGCCATGGGTTATAGGTTACAGCGGTGGTAAAGATTCGTCCGCAGTCATGTCCCTTGTCTATATGGCACTGCTAGGCTTGGATGAGAAAGACCGCCAAAAACCTGTTTTTGTCGTTTCGTCAGATACATTAGTAGAAACTCCAGTCGTCGTTAATCACATTAAAGACTCATTAGACGCTATAGCAACAGGTGCAAAACGTGACAATTTGCCGATCACTTGCCATAAAGTCGTACCATTAGCTGACCAAACATTTTGGACTAGCCTTCTTGGCAAAGGCTACCCTGCGCCAACTCGCTCGTTTCGCTGGTGTACTGAGCGGATGAAAATTGACCCTGTCAGTGATTTTATCAAATCAAAAGTATCCCAATTTGATGAGGTGATCGTCGTATTAGGCTCTCGAAGCCAAGAAAGCGCCTCGCGCGCACAGGTTATTGCCAAACATAAAATCGATGGATCTCGCCTAGCGAGACATACCACTCTATCGAATGCTTTTATTTATACGCCTATCGATACTTGGGCTGTCGATGATGTTTGGAAGATACTGCGACTATGCCACCTAGAGACTAAGCAGACTCCGTATGGTCAAAAAAATATTTGGATAGATAAGTACGACCTTGAATGGGAAAACCCGTGGGGCAGTAAAAATTTGACGCTTTGGAATCTGTATAAAGATTCTTCAGGGCAAGGTGAATGTCCAATGGTGATTGATGAAACCACACCCTCTTGTGGTAATTCACGATTTGGTTGCTGGACGTGTACCGTGGTAACAAAAGATCGAGCCATGGAAAGCCTTATTCAGAATGGTGAAGAGTGGATGTCTCCTCTTCTTGAATTCCGTAACAAATTGGCAATGACAACCGATCCTGCGAATAAAGCAGAATATCGTAACCACAAACGTAGGACGGGAAAAGTCAGTTACCAATATGCCAAAGAAGGCGAAGATATTGCTACCGAACGTAAACATGTTCCAGGGCCTTATTGGCTGAAATACCGTAGGCAATGGTTACGTGAATTACTCGAATTAGATAATAAGTTCAAAGCCGAAGGCCGTGAAATCGAGTTAATTACCGTTCCTGAATTACATGCCATTCGTCAAGAATGGATCCACGATCCAAACGAGCCGGATTGGAATGACTCATTACCCGCCATGTTTAAAGAAGTGTATGGATTCGATCTTGACTGGATATATGACGATAACGCAAGCTTCGGGAAAGATGATGCTCAGTTAATTCATGAATTATCTGAAGATTTTGATATTACACCAGAACTGGTGATGAAGCTCATCGAGCTTGAGATCGCTACCGAAGGATTAAGTCGAAGAAATGGTATATCCAACAAAATAGCGACTTTATTGAAGCAAGATTGGGGAAGCTTAGAAGAAATCAAACAAAAACACGCAGAGCTGCAAAGTAAAGCTGAGTTTGATATTCATCATCAAGAAATTGAACGCTATAACCAGCAACTTGCCGATCTCGATAAACAGCTTCAAAA
>NZ_NDIO01000267.1:0-2672 GCF_002241085.1 Vibrio sp. V03_P4A6T147 | reverse complement strand
GATGTACACTAAAACACTACTATCAGCCTCCATATTACTAGCGCTTTCCCCTGCTGCTCTCGCAGAAGAAGTTTCTCGATTCGATGAGGTTGTTGTTTCGGCAACGCGAACTTCTCAAACCATCGAAAATACCGCCGCTTCTGTTGCTGTCATTTCGAGCAAAGACATTGAAGCCAATATGGCAAAAGATGTCGCAGCTATCCTTGAATATACCCCTGGAGTTTCAACCAATAGCTCATCTCGCCAAGGTGTACAGACCATCAATATTCGCGGCGTAGAAGGTAATCGAATCAAAATCATGGTTGATGGAGTCACACAAGGACAAGCATTCGACGGAGGTCCTTACTCTTTTGTCAATTCGAGCGCTATCAGTATCGATCCCGATATGGTAAAGAGTGTTGAAGTCATCAAAGGTGCGGCGTCAAGCCTTCACGGCAGTGATGCCATTGGTGGTGTCGTCGCTTTTGACACCAAAGATCCTCGTGATTTCCTAAAAGGAGACGCAACCACAGGCGGACAAGCAAAGCTTTCCTACTCTTCAGAAGATAAATCTTTCAGTGAACATATTGCCATTGCAAATAGAAGTGGCAATTTAGAGACCTTGGTCGCCTATACTCGCCGTGATGGACAAGAGCAACAAAATTTTGCAGATCGTAAAGAAGATTATTCGATAGAGAGTCAAGATAGTGCAAAAAATGACTTGCTACTTAAGCTCCAATATCAACTGAGCGATGCTCACCGCTTGGAGTTCTTTGGTGAAGCACTGCATAACAAAACAGATTCTGATATCGCTCATTCCAGTTACAAAAACTATCATGGTCAAGATACAACGAAACAGTATCGCCTTGGCATCAAACACATTTGGCTAGCTGACTCTGCCATCGCAGACACCATCACTAGCCGAGCATCTTGGCAAAGCAAAGAAGATAACGGCTTAACGCACCGTTTTCAGCCAGCATCGTCAGGAAGGCCTCCTTACACTCCAGCCAATGCGGACAACCAACAAACCAAAGATTACTTCTATAATGAAGATAAAATTGAATTAGAAACGCAACTGGATAAGTTAGTTACCTTAGGTCAAACCGAACATAACTTTATTTATGGTTTAAGTTTTGCCAGTAGCGATATTTCAAATACCAATACAGAACTCAACTCGGATCCTGCAACGCCAAATCAAGTTTTGGTTTATACACCGGATGCTACAGACCAAAAAATCGGCCTCTTTGTTCAAGATGAGATCACCCTTTTGAGTGGTAATTTGATTGTCACACCTGGCCTTCGTTATGATTCATTTAGCACCGATCCCGGTGGTAGCACCACAGAACCTCTCGTTAAATTTGACGATTCAGCACTCACCAGCCGTCTTGGCGCACTGTACCGTATCAATAATCAACATTCAGTCTTTGCTCAAGTCAGCCAAGGCTTCCGTGCCCCTAACTTTACTGAGCTGTACTACACGTATGACAACATTGCTCACCGTTATGTGAACGATCCAAACCCATACCTTAAGTCAGAAACAAGCTTGGCCTATGAATTGGGTTATCGTCACAATACAAACGTCTCGGCAACTGAAATTTCTGCATTTTATAGCGATTATGATGATTTCATTGAACGAGTTACAACTAAGAAAGTGAACGGAATAACCCACTACTCCTATGTCAACTTAAGTGAAGCGACGATCAAAGGGATTGAATTATCAAATCAATTAAAATTGGATCAATTAATTGGAGCCCCGAATGGTATGTCAACACGCCTAGCGGCAAGTTATAGCAAAGGTGAAGATGGTAACGGACGTCCATTGAACAGCGTAAACCCATGGAATGTTGTCGCAGCACTAAATTATGATGATGAAAGTACCACTTGGGGTACTAGCCTGAAGTTGAATTATACTGCTGCGAAGTCAGCCGGTAATATCAACCGTGACCAACTTAATAGCGGTACAGAAAACCAAGTTGAACTGCCGAGTGCGACCATTGTCGATATCACCGCTTACTTTAAACCAATGCAAGATGTCACGATTACTGCGGGTATATTTAACTTAACCGACAAAGAGTACTACCGTTGGAATGATATCCGCGGTCAAACAAACTTAGATAACGACTACTCTCAAGCTGAGCGTAACTATGCTATTACCGCTAAATATGAGTTTTAGCGATTAAACCATTATTCACAAAGCCAGCGTTATGCTGGCTTTGTTGTTCCATGAACTCCTCAAAAAAAGTATCCACCGGCATAGCCGGTGGTTTTTCATATGCGCCTATAAGGCTTTCCTACTGGCAGCGCCCTAGCAGGCGCGTAGTGATCTGACATTTGCATATGACTATTTCCTGCGGCCCGTAAACGGGCTACCTGAGTACGGGAGCGATAATTGCTCTAATGCCGTTCACTTAAGGTGAGCGGCATTGTATTTTCTAGGGTATCGGCTTGGCTTTTTCTTCACAACTCTAGGGAAGGCTCTTTCTCGCCTTGGCTCAAGTATTAAGCTCCCACTCATTGCATAAAAGTTTTGGAGTTGCCTCGGTATGGCTCCCGGTGACGAGTAGGGAAGCCCCACTATTAGGCGCATGATGTGGGCTAACGCTCCATTGAAGCTAAGTTGGTATGGCAAGTAGTCTCCATTCAACGTATTACACATCTGCACCATTTGATATCTGACTAAGTTGTATGTCAGT
>NZ_NDIO01000047.1:17051-33016 GCF_002241085.1 Vibrio sp. V03_P4A6T147 | reverse complement strand
GTCTGTAATGCAAAACAATGACAGTTCACCGAGCAAATTTAGCGTTGCAAAAGAGATACTTTCGGCAAAGATAAACGCATTTATTCCTATTCTGGGTATTTTCTTGTTTGTGTTTACTTTCGCGATAGTTAAAAACTTTTATGACACTAACCGGCAGGCAACCCGCTTCGGTGAACAAGCCATTACACAACTGGAACATCACATCAATCAAACGTCGGATGAACTGAACCAGTTAAGTAAAAACATTTCAAAGCACTGCCAAAGAGAAGACATCATTGCTCTGAGGAGCTATGTATTTCGCTCGAAAATGGTCAAAGAAGTGGGCATGTACAACGCTCACGGGACTATTTTTTGCACCAGCAATGAAGGCCATACCACCATTCATTTATACAAACAT
Organism: Vibrio sp. V03_P4A6T147; assembly: GCF_002241085.1. Lineage (NCBI taxonomy): Bacteria > Pseudomonadati > Pseudomonadota > Gammaproteobacteria > Vibrionales > Vibrionaceae > Vibrio > Vibrio sp. V03_P4A6T147. The sequence goes on along the minus strand of NZ_NDIO01000047.1, from coordinate 32,619 downwards.
ATTCTTGACAGGCTTAAACAATCTCCAACGAATACGACCATTTCATTAACAAAATCTCGCAGTAAAGAGCAAACATTTTTTGTCTATGCTTCACAGCCAGATATGAGCGGCCTCAATGCACTGATGCCTCCAGAACAGTTTATGAACCTAGTCGCTCCTAAACTTGCCAAATGGCACTACGGCTATCAGGTCAACGTGTTAAGCCAAAGTATTCGCAGTGATCAGGAAGAGATCGATTCTGCTCATACTAGCTTTCTCTTTAAATCCGAGCATTACCCACTCTCAATTCAGATCTACTTAAATAACGGATCTTATGCTTACCATTTTCTCGATAACTTATGGCTTGTCTTGCTTACAGCAAGTATTATCTCTTTGATTTATCTTGCTTATCACAACTATTACCTCAGCCGAAACACCTTAGAAGTCTCTTTGAGAGAGGCAATATCAAACCATCAGTTGGAACTCTATTTACAACCGATCGTCGACATTACCGAGAATAGAATTGTTGGTAGCGAAGCGCTACTGCGTTGGAATGAACCCTCTCAAGGCTATATTTCACCCACCATTTTTATCCCGTTGTCAGAGCGTATTGGCGTGATTCACCAAATCACCTACCGTGTGTTGAAATTGGTGACAGAATGTGTGGAGCAGCACAAACATGCGTTGCACGATCAATACATCAGCATCAACGTCAGCCGGTTATTGATCATTGATAATTACTTTATGGATTACATGAAACGCTACGCGGCAAAACACCCAGCCATTGTTCCACGACTTCTGTTGGAGATCACCGAGGACAACCATTTCAACGTGGACGAGTTGAAGTTAGCCATGGAAAACTTACAGCGACTGAAACAGCTAGGCTTTAAAATCGCCATTGACGATTTTGGTACCGGCTACTCAGGCTTAAATTTTATCCACCAACATGACTTCCATACTCTCAAAATTGATCAAGTGTTTATTAAAAGCTTGCATCAAAATTCAGCCATTACTTCGGTGTTAGTGTCAATGATTAAACTAGCAAAGCAATTGAACATGCGGCTGATTGCTGAGGGCGTTGAGAACCAAGATCAGGTGAGAGAATTAGAGCTGTTGGGTGTACGTTACATCCAAGGTTTTTATTATTCTGAACCTATGTCTGTGGATGCTTTCTTCCGATTCACCCTGTCCGCCAAGCAGATCGCACACCGCTAATCACGCGATCAATCGAACGGCGGTTTAAATTCAGTTACGACTTAAATTGAGCTTGCAGCGCACGGCTGACGGGTAACTTATCATGACCAATCAAGACGTACATTTTACCCGTGAACTCTTTTTTCACTTTATCTATCTTGGCAACATTCACTGCCGTTGAACGGTGGATTTGCCAAAACTGATTCGGGTCAAGCTGTTGCAGCAACTCTTTCAATGAACTGCGCAGTAAGAACTCCTGCACTCCAGAATCACTCTTTACGTATATGGATAAATATTTGTCTTCGGCTTTAGCGTACAACATATCCGCCACCGAAATCAGGTGAATATCTTCACCTTTTTGAACTTTTAACCAGCTTAAAAACGACGGCGATGCCTGTTGGCTTATATGCTGTATCTGCTGTAAAAGGGTTTGCAAATCAGGTAATTGTCGCTCAGAAGAATGCTCGGCTAATCTTAGCTGCAACTTAGTACAGCACTGCACTAAACGCGCTTCAGAAAGCGGTTTCAATAAATAATCCGCCGCATTGGCTTCAAAAGCTTGAATGGCATACTCGTCATAGGCGGTGATAAATACAATCAGTGGTGGCTTTGCCAAACCAGCCAATTGCCTCGCAAGCGACATACCATCCATTTCTGGCATTCGAATATCAATAAAGGCCACCTCAGGCTGATGCTGCTCAATCATGGACAATGCCACGCGTCCATTTTCGGCTTGCGCGACAATATCGAGCTCTGGCCACACTTCTCCTAATGCACGGTTTAAATGATGCCGCAATAACGGTTCATCATCAGCAATAATAGCGGTCGCAGAGACAGTACTCATGTGGCACTTCCTTGTAGTTGGTCCAATAATAGCCGCTTTATTCTAATCGTTGCCGTCACGCCAGCATCATGATTTTGGGCGATAGTGAGATACGCATCATCAGCGAATAGGCCGCTTAAGCGTTGGCGAATATTATCCAACGCAATACCATGCCCTGCTGAAAGAGCACTCGGCTGCAATCCAATGCCACTGTCACAGACACTGACTTCAAACCACTCGTCATAAATTTCACTTTTGATGGTCACTTTCCCCCCCGCGGCTTTAGGCTCAATACCATGGCTAACAGCATTCTCAACCAAAGGTTGTAACAGCATCGGCGGCAAAGGAATGTCATCCGCTGCGCCAGGCATTGCAATCTCATAATCCAGCCGATCACCTAAACGAATTTTTTGAATACCCAAATACGCATCGACTAAATGTAACTCTTCACGTAGCGTTGTGGTGCGATTGCGGTTACTACGCAGCGACCCACGCAATAAGTCGGTTAGTTTTTCGAGCATCATTTGCGCTTTATAAGGCTCAGAGCCAATCAACACGCTGATATTGGCAAGCGTATTAAATAAGAAGTGTGGTTCAATTTGACTTTGTAACTGCTGCAACTGGCTCAAAATCAAGGCTTTCTCTTGTTCAGATTGACGCCGTTTGGAGGCTTCCAGCGCTTTTTCAGCAATCAGCTTTTGTTCATGCGCGTAGAAGTAGAAAAAGCAAACGCCAGTAAAAACGAAACCGAGAAAAATCACCGGTTTCATTGCTGAAAAATGACTAAAGTGCGCGTATTTACTAAGCCATAAATAAGCGTGTAACGTACCGAAAATCATCGACCCCGTGAGCGAAAAAACGTTCACTAAGCGTGCGGACAACTGCGGTGCGAAGCGACTCAGTAAGTGAGCAATGGCCACTGCGCTGTAACCGTAGCCAAAGCTTATTGCTAAGTGCAACGTGATATCACTGGGCCAAATAGCCTGAGTGGTAAAGGCGATCACCACACAAAACAGCGAAGTAAATAGCAAGCTTTTGGCAAGATTTCGAATCTCAACTTTCTCGCACATTAGAATTTCCCTTTCATATTTAATAGAATCATATGCTTATCTGGTAAGTTTGCATATGTAGAGTCAGCAGGCCCAGTCATAAAACGTGCGGCCAGTTCGATTTCGATAGAGGCTGTACCCGAATCGTACACTGAGTAATTGAGCCATTGGGTAGCGATCACGCCGCCATCTTGCGGTGCAATCAGCACATCAAGTGTCGGCACTAAGCCTTGCAACCATTCAATACTCTGGCTCCACTGCCAATGACGCCAAGCTTGGCTATCTAACGAAGCATGCAACATCACATTATGCTGCACGAGATTCACGTGGTTATAGCCTTGTGCGTAAGACCAACCTAACGCTTGATTATGCTGATAACGAACCGAATCCGCGTTGGTCTGCGCTTGTTGCCACTGCTCTTTTCCCCAACTGCGACTGTCGAACCAATATTCTGCAATGACGCTTTGCCCATCACTTCCCGACCAGTTGAACCCTACCAGTGCCTGATAGCCTTGCGTTCGTGATTCAAGAGCCATGCGCGATTCAATCTCTTGTTGTTCAGAGTAAAGTGCTTGAGCCAACGCGCTGGGCTGTTGGTACGCCAAATAATGACGCTGATAGAGCGCTGACGCATGCACTTCCCATGCGTCAGTGAGCACAGTAACAAACGAGCTACCCAGCACGCCGCGTCGAACGTCATCATAATAAGCAATCGCCTGCCATTCGGCATTGCCCATCAACTGATAACGCCTTACGCCCGCCCCTTGTTGTTCGGTCATTTGTTGTAATTCGCTGCCTTGCTGCTCTGTCCAAGAAGAATCCGTATAAAAAAGCGTCCATTCACCTTGCTGGTCATAATAAGAAGCAGAGAGCGTTCCGGCCCCCTCTTCTACCTGAATACCGACCGGATTGCGGCGATAAGGCTGAAAGAGATCAAGCGGACGATAACCGTAGCCCACTCCCCAATCCAAGCGCACTTTTCCTAGTGTCAGCTCAAACGGCACATCAGCCAGCACTAGGCTGCCTTGCCAAAACAGTTCTTGTAGAATGAACTCGCTGTCAGCGTGCTGCTGTGCATCGCTACTCCACAAGGCGTTTTGTTTGATAACCACTAGACCCAACCAGCCATGCCACCTCATTTCTACATCCAATAACGCCTCAATCTGCTGCGTATCGCGTGCTTGATTACTAGGAAAAAAAAGGCTGTCGCGATGCGCCGTGGTGGATGCGCTCATTACCCAATCCCAATCAAAACTGGGGGCTTCTGCCCGCGCAGCTAAGCTCAATACGCTGGTTAAAAAAGCGAACGCAACACGCTTCATCTCATAACTCCGATAGACTGTTACGAGTCAGATAGGCGGGGTTGTAATATTTTTCATCTAGCTCCATGGGCTCGATGTGTTGATACTCAACCACCGTTTTTTTGGTCGGTTGAATTTGATCAAGCAGCGTCATACTGGTTACGCGCATTCGTCCCTCTTTTTCACCAGCGCGAAACCAAGCCTGCTTGGCCAGTTTCCCAGAACGTAAATACAAAGAAGCTTTGATTGGGAAATCGTTCTCTTTATCCAACCATAAGATAATTTGCTGGTAGTTCGCCCCTTCTGTGACAGCCAGTAATGACAACTTATGTGTCAGGTAAGGTTGACCATTGGGTGTTTCTATCTGCTCTTCACCCATCAATTGACTTTGGTAATCCTCGCTCCACGTCAGTGTTGAAATATCGCCCACCGAAGCCTCACCAAGCAGTTTTTGCATTGGCGTAATACGAATAGGGCGGCGGCTTTTGGGCATCAACAACCAGTAGTTTTCATCGAGCATCAGCATTTTTTGCCCCGCTTCAACGGAGGATTTGAACACCACTAACGAGTCGCGATTGGCTTTGGTATACACGTGATATTGACGCGTTTTATCGAGCTCACCACGTTCATAAAGCGACACCAAAGAGACGACTTTAGCCGCGCTGTAACCAAGGCGATATTGGTCGGCGTTTTTGGTCATTTGCCCAGCATCTAGCGCCGTCCAGCCAGCGGCCGAGTAGCCACCGCTAAGCGTGATCAGTAATAACATCATCCATTTATACATAAACCAGTGCCTCCGTGATTGGCTTGTTGACTCCTTTGCGTGCCGACAACCAAGCCGCTGCAATACAAATGCTGAGTACGCCAAACGCACTCAGCAGAACCAATTCCCATGAAAAATAAATATGTAAAGGATACCCTTCCGTGCGTCCCGGTGGTGGTGGCATTTGCACATCGACTACCATCAATAACACGCTTGTTAGGGCATTGAACGCCGCACCCACCAGCGTGCCTAAAATGGCTAGCAGTACGGCTTCGCGCATGAAGCTGGCGACGATTTCATTTGGGTAAGTGCCAAGCGCCGACAGCGTTCCGATTTCACGTGTTCTCTCCGTGACCGACATGGTTAAGGTGTTAAATAGCGCGACGAAAACCACCAACCCCATCACCAAGCCCATGATGCCGAAGATGCGATCGTAAAGATCTTTTACTTTTTGATAAAAAAACGCGCGCTGCTGCCAAGGCGTCACTTGAATCGCTTGGCGAAGGCTCATTAATGACAGTTTGTTTTCAACCCAATGCCGCATGGTTTCTGTCTGTTCGGTGCTAAACAAAAACAGCGATAAGGTGCTCACTTTATTCGAAGCTAACAGCTCAGAGGCCGATTGAATGTGCAGATACAATTGGCGTTTATCCAATTCAGGCACACCCGTGGAATAGATGCCGTGCACTTTGAAATCAACCGCGTTGAGCGCGCCATCAGCGGTACTGGTCAGTAAAGTAACCCAGTCACCAATCGACACGTTTAAGTTTTTGGCGAGATCCACCGCCAGCATCACTTCCGGCTCACTCGCATCAAATCGAGGGGAGTCAATATTGGACAAGGTTTTGCCTTGGCGAACGTCCAAAAATGGCCCTTTCATATCAAACTCTTTATGGTTAACGCCGGAACCGACAAAAATGGTCGATTTGCTACCGTTAGAGACCAACCCGCTAAACTCAATGCGTGGCTGAATGCCTCGTATCCGCTTATCGTCGATTAATCGCTCAACAATCAACGCACTGTCGGCAATCCCATTAGCCAGTGGTGACTCTTCATCTTGATCAAAAAAGCCCGGTTGGCTGAGCGTTAAATGCCCGGTGTCGCGCGCAGTGGATTCGCGCAGTGCTTGGTAAGTGTAAAGGCCAAATCCTCCGGCGCTGGTCAATGCGAAAACAGCAATGGCAATGATCAATACCGAAAGCAGGCTGCGGCGGCGATTGCGCAGTAAATTCAGCGCCGCCATACGCCATTCCATAGAAATCAGCTTGCCCATTTCATCGCCTCCTGAATCACTTTGCCATCCACAAGCTGCAAGGTTCGGTCACAGCGGTTGGCCATGCGCGCGTCGTGCGTAGCCACAATAAAAGTGGTGCCCATTTCGTGGCCAAGGCTTTTCATGATGTCGATCACCATATTGGCGGTATGGCTGTCTAAACTGGCGGTCGGTTCGTCGGCAATCACCATTTCAGGGTTATGGATCAGCGCACGCGCAATGGCTACGCGCTGTTGCTGGCCGCCAGAAAGATGATCCGGCCGGTGGTGAGCCAGCGTTTCTAACCCCACTTTGGCTAGCATAGTGCGCGTTAAAGTACGCTGATCGCGCAGGCTGTAGCCGTTTAGCATCAATGGGTAAGCAATATTTTCCGCCGCTGTCATCACCGGAACTAAGTTGAATTTTTGGAAAACGAAGCCTAATTTTTTGCGGCGCAGCGCCGCCGCCTCTCTTGGATCGGTTGGGTAAGGGTAACCCGCCAGTTCAATGTCACCTTGGTAATCTTGATCAAGCAGACCCAAGATATTGAGCAAAGTGCTTTTTCCCGAACCTGACGGGCCGCACAGCGCTAGCATTTCACCTTGTTTGACTTCGCCATTCACCGCGCTCAACGCCAGCAGCGGCTGCATACCTAATTGATAGGTTTTACTGATCTGTTCAAATCGTAGCATTTTGTTGCCCTCCCTCATTCGCTTTTCAATTCATGCGTTTTTTCAGTCAATCCGTTTTCAATCAACGCATTTGTAATCAAAGCCTTGGCTTGGATGATTTGCGGATGCTCTGCTGGCTGGTTGTCAACTTGCTTGCCTTGCTTCTGATGAGTTTGCATCTGAGCAAGCCATTGCTCTGCTTGAGGAGTGTCGTTGGCACGAAGGGCGGCTTGAATGGCGTATCGATAAACCCATGCGGTGGCGGCAAAAGGTTGTGCAGTTAATTCGGGTTCAACAAGAAGGTCGAGATACAAATCATAACCACGCTCAAAATGGTTGAACATATCGGGCAGTGAGGTGTAAGTCGCGGCCGAAACCGCGCGCGTTAAATAGCTATCCGGCAGCCCCATGACGCGCTCTTGTTCAGCAAGCGGCTGCGGGTGATTGCTGAGTAAAGTCAGGCCTTTGTCTATGGTGGCCAAGCCCTCTTCGACGTATCTCATCTTATTCCAAGGCATGAATGCATCACGCCCTTGCAGGGTTTGTGCACTGCCCAGATAAGCTAAGCTGAGCGGTTTGGCCCCTTGCTGTTTAATCAACTGCTCTAGTTGGTGAAGCACAAGATCCACTTTGTCACTGTCGCCTTCGGCCGCTTGGTTGTACTGCATAATTAAAGCGTCGCTTGGATTAGCTTGAACAGCCGTGATGCTTAGCAGCAACCCGACACTGAGTAGCAGTTTGCGAAGTGAGCGTGAATAAGAAAATGTCGTCATCATGATGGTCCCTTTCATTCGTTGGTGATGAAATTTGCTTGATGACGACAGATTACGCAGCAAATAGGCCAGATGCGCCACTTTGCGATAAAGGGGGATTATGCAGCGTTAATGGCAGGCTGGATGACGTGAATGGGAAGTCGACAAAAAAACCAGCCACTGAGGGCTGGTTGGGAGAGTGAGATTAAAACCTAATCGTAATACTGAAATAATAGCAATACGAAAAGCGTATCGCGGGGCAAAAACATCTGTTTTCAAAAGCATCTGTTCCAAAAAACATCCGCTCTATGGCACGCCATGCCCTTTGGCGGCGACCCAAACCCGATACCACTGCTCGCGGGTCAGTTCTAAATCAAGCGCAGCAATTGCCGCTTTGACGCGGTTAATCTTACCAGAGCCAATAATCGGCAGCGGCTTAGAAGGCAGACGCAGTACCCAAGCGTAAATAACCTGATCAATACTGTCTGCGCCGATCTCTTGGGCGATCGCTTCTAGCTCACTGCGCACACGTTGGGCTTGTTCAGTCTGACCGTTAAAAATCTCGCCGCCAGCTAAACAAGACCAAGCCATTGGGCGAATGCGCTGCGTTTGCAAATGATCCAAAGTGCCATCGTGCACCACATCGAAGTTGAGCGGGTTCATCTCCACTTGGTTGGTCACTAACGGTTTACCTAGGCGAGATTGCAGCAGTTCAAACTGGCGCGGGCTGAAGTTCGACACACCAAAGTGCTTCACTTTGCCCACTTTGCGCAGTTCAGAAAACGCTTCGGCGACTTCATCGGCATCCATCAAGGCATCTGGGCGGTGGATCAACAGCAGATCGATTTCGCTCACACCAAGTCGTTCCAGCGAATTATTGACCGACTGATAGATATGCGCAGAACTGGTATCGTAGTGGTTTATCTTACGCTGCGGCGTTTTTTCGCCACACAAATTGATGTCGCACTTAGTGACGATTTGGATCTGCTCGCGCAGCGCGGGCTCCAGCGCTAAGGCTTCACCAAACAGTTTCTCGCACTGGTAGTTACCGTAAATATCCGCATGGTCAACCGTGCTAATGCCCAATTCAATGTGCTGTTTTAAAAACGTTAAACGCTGTTGTGGCGTCATGCCCCAATCTGCCAAACGCCAGTAACCTTGTACTAGCTCTGAAAAATCTGGCCCTTGCGGCGCGATTGTTACTTTAGCAACCATTGGTTGTCTCCTTTGACTTAATTGCCGTCATCCTAAGCAGGTTTCGATGACGGCTCAATGAATCTACCGAATAAGTTAAGATTACGCGCCGAAGTTGTGAGATTCACTACACGTTGACAATTTATATCGCTGGAAAATTCATCGCTTCTACGCCCCCAAGCCATGCTTTGTGATCAACGCCAAATTCTTAAGGCTTAGGCACAAGAATGATGTCAACTTCTCTCTCTGCTTTTATTGTTAGCGATGAAGCACCTCGCCCTACAGCGACTGACGATAATGCAAAAACGAATCACCCTAACCCATGAAGGCCAAGGATAGAGCATGAAATTCTCCACGTTAACACTCGCACTTTGCGCTGCCGCGCCTGTTGTGTTTGCCGCGCCCAATCTGACCATTTCGACCACCACGACTAGCCGCGACTTTCCGCTGGATGCGAAAACGCCTTTAGTCATTCCCTTGACCAAAGAAAGCTACACAATAAAAGTGTCAGGGATTGAGGGCCAGTGCAGCGCGCCAGCTCAGCAGAGCATCAAATTCAACGCGCCCATTGCTCTCAATTGTGGGCAAGAAACCGAACTGCCGCTGACGATACGTTTCACTGGCGATTACGCCTTCGCTTATGATGACGAGCAGCAGACCTTAACCTTTGTCCGCCAAGCCAAAAAATCCACTACTAGCAAATTTAAACGGCCGATACCGAGTGTTTCGTGCGAGCAGTACCAAGGCGGCGAAGTGACCTTACAACTGGGCAATACGTTCCCCGATGGCACACGACTAAAAGAGACATTTACCGGCCAAATCCTCAGCGTAAAAAATAGCCAAGTCACCTTAATGCCGTCACCAACCAGTGGTGGATTGGTGCTGCTTGCCCCCGCAACGGATGCCGCCAGCGAACCCTTTACCTACCGCAATGCCACGATTTACTTTGTGATGGTGGACAGATTCAACAATGGTGACCCAAGTAACGACAATAGCTATGGCCGTAAAAAAGATGGCAAAGAAGAAGTGGGCACTTTCCACGGTGGCGACCTAAAAGGTGTGATTGCCAAACTCGATTACATCAAAAGCTTAGGCACCGACGCGATTTGGCTTTCGCCGATTGTGGAACAGGTGCACGGTTTTGTTGGCGGTGGTGACAGTGGCTCGTTCCCTTTTTATGCCTATCACGGTTACTGGACGCGTGATTTTACCAAGATCGATCAAAATTTTGGTGATGAGGAGGATCTCAAAACGCTGGTCACTGAAGCGCATAAACGAGGCATAAAAATCTTGCTCGATGCGGTGCTCAACCATTCCGGCTACGCCACCTTGGCTGACCTGCAATTTGATCAGATTGAGGTGGTTAATCCCCAAAATTTACCGCAAAAATGGGTTGATTGGATGCCGAAAGCTGAAGAAAACTGGCACAGCTACAATCAATCCATTGATTATCAAAGCGCCAACTGGTCGCAGTGGTGGGGCAAGGATTGGGTTCGCGCTGGGTTGCCCGGCTACCAGAAACCCGGATCTAGCGATATCACGATGACGCTGGCCGGCTTACCGGATTTTCGCACTGAATCAACACAAGCGGTGACGCCGCCGCAGTGGCTACTTAATAACCCCGGCACTCGCGTGGTAGCGCGCGAACAGTATAGCGTTACCGATTACTTAATTGAGTGGCAAACCGATTGGGTTAAACGCTTTGGTATTGATGGTTACCGCGTCGACACCGTAAAACATGTGGAAGGCGAGGTATGGCGACGCTTAAAAAGCGAGGCATCACGCAGTTTAGATGCTTGGCGCGAGCAAAACGGGCAGCAAGGGCAACCCTTTTGGATGATGGGCGAAGTATGGGGCCATTCAGCTTACCGCAGCCCCTATTTTGATGATGGCTTTGATGCACTGATCAACTTTGATATGCAAAAAAGAGTCGATAAAGGCGCAGCCTGCTTAAGCCAAATGGCGATGGTGTACCGCGACTACGCGCAAACGCTAGCGAAATACCCAGATTTTACCCCCGTGAGCTACCTCTCTTCTCACGATACCGAGCTGTTTTTTAGCCGTTTTAACTCCTTTGAAATGCAGCGTAATGCCGTCAATGCATTGCTTCTTGCACCGGGTGCGGTGCAAATTTACTACGGTGATGAAGTCGCACGTCAAGTTGGCCCTTACGCCGATGATTTTCACCAAGGCACGCGTTCTGACATGGTGTGGTCACTGGATGAAGAGCGACAAGCGCTGCTGAAGCATTGGCAAACGCTAGGCCAATTTCGTCAATCACACCCTGCCATTGGCGCAGGTATTCATCATGAGATTGAACAGCAAAATGCCTATCTGTTCTCTAGAACGTTAAATAATGACCGTGTCGTTATTGCTTTTGTTGGCCGTTAAACCCACCACAGAGGTAGTTGCAAACACCATAGTGACTGCCTCTGTTTCTTCACCATTTTTTTGGTCAAATAATTTAAACTCACCCACCAAAACATCAATATTATGAACGTGTTGAAGCATAAAAATTAACTTTAGCACAAGCTAAACCAATTACCCTGCCAAATAAGCACAACTCTACTGGTCATACCAAAACTGTCAACTTTTCATTTGATTTACAAATACTTACACACTATCATTCGCCGCTAATTGAAATAAAGACATCATTTTCTTTGACATATCAACAACACAAAATTAACATCTCGCATTGCAATGCCATTACCATAACAAGGCCTTAGGAGGTCGAGAATGATCATCAAACCCCGCACGCTACTCGCGCTATCAATATTGACAGCGTTTAATGTTCACTCTGCAGGCTTCCAAGTGGCAGAGCATTCAGCCTCAGGGCTAGGACGTGCTTTCTCTGGTGAAGGAGCGGTGGCCGATAACGCGAGTGTGATTGCACACAACCCCGCAGCCATGACACGGTTTGATACGACGCAGTTTTCTGGTGCCCTGTCCATCGTTGACCCAGAGGTTGATGTATATGATGTGAAAAACCAACAGAAAATGAACGATGTTGCGCCACTGCAAGTAGTTCCCGCGGCTTACTACGTCAGTCCAATCAATGAAAAATGGGCTTGGGGGATGGGAATATTCACTACTTACGGCGTAGCTACAGACTACCCTAATGATATTTATGCAGGCGATCTTGCAGGCGATACTTCTCTTCTTTCTGTCAATTTAAACCCGAATATTGCCTACCGTGTTAACGAACAGCTTAGTCTCGCTGCGGGTATTAACCTCGTCTATGCCGAAGCAAAACTGACACGACATAAAGGTGCTTTAGCCGTATTTACTGGCGGCTCTGCCTCTGACAACCTAGTCGGAATGACTGGCGAAACCATAGCTTTGGGCTGGAACATAGGTAGCTTATATGAGTTCAACCAAAACCACCGTGTCGGTTTTGCTTACCGCTCTGCTGTTGATCTGGATTTTGATGATGGTGAGTTTTCAAGCTATAGCTCAGGTGTTGCAACAAACGCTGTTGTTGAAGGACGTTTAAAAATCACGCTACCTGCGATGTGGGAAGTTTCCGCATTTCACCAACTCACTGATAGCGTGGCGTTGCATTACGGGTACCAACGTACCGACTGGAGTTCATTCAAAGAGTTAAAAGCAACGTCATCACAATGTACCAACGGAGAGTGTTTTTATAAATCTGAAAAGTATGAAGACAGTGGCCGTTGGTCATTGGGTTCAACTTATCAATTAAACTCGACTTGGACACTACGCGCCGGTTTTGCTTTTGATGAACAAGCGGGCGAAGCCACATTGAGTATTCCAGATAGCGACCGTTATTGGTATTCAGCGGGCGTGAGCTACGTGATCAGCGACTCGCTATCCATTGATGCAGGTTTTGCACTGGTGAAAAGTAAAAGCGGCACGTTTACCGAAACCAACAAACTCAATGAAACATTGACGTTTGAATCGCAAGGGACTGCTTGCCTTAGCGCTATTCAACTTAACTACACATTCAACTAAACTCAGGGATAAGTCATGCTTAAAACAACATTCAAAATATCGCTGCTCTGCTCTGCGTTATGGTTAGTCGGTTGTGGTGATGAAACGAACAGTTCGGGAGCAAGCACAACACCCACTTACGAAGCCTACATTCAAGACGCGTTAACACGCGACACCAGCATAAAATTCACGCTCAGTGGCGCAAACGCAAACGTACCACTGCCCTCTTTTGCACTCATGAATGCCAAAGACGGCACGTTAGAAATTCCAACCAAGGGTGATGACGCCTTAACCAATCCAGTCGCCGCTATGGGCACAATGGATGGTTGGTCAACATCAATGCCACTGTTTTTAGACTTTGAAGGCGCAGGATTGGCTGACGGTCTTATCTCTAACGGTATTTATTTAATTGAGCTGACCGACAGTATGATTGGCAGCCCAGCGGTTAAAAATGTGCTGACATTGAACACCGACTTTGCTGCCATCGCCAGTGCCAGCAGCGATAAAATTGCGATCGTGCCAAACAAAGCGCTCAACCCTGCCAGTGAATATATTTTAGCCGTGACAGATGAGATTACCGATGTAAATGGCAATATTGCAGGCACATCCAGCAGCTACGCCGCGTTGAAGTCCAAAGTGAAAATCTATACCGATGATAAGCTAGAGGCACTACAAAAAGTGACCCAAGGCGTGGAAAGCATTTTCGCTTTGGCAGGGGTGGATCAAACCAAGATTATTTATTCAACGTGGTTTAGTACTCAATCTGTTGGTCAAACACTTTACAGTGTGAAAGGCGCCACCGCCGCAGGCCTTGCAACGACAGATATTGGCAACATTTGGAAGCAAGGTGCGAACCCAAACAACCTTAATTTGAGCGCCGCTTACACCATGAGCTTTGGTGCTACAACCGATTTTGTAACCGCACTTAATAACGATGCAAATTTTCAAACTTACATTGGCGCAGAAAAAACAACCGCTAAAGCGTTTATTGAAAATGAATACACAACCAGCAGTTATAACGTTAATGTCACGACTGGAACGGTTAAGCTCCCTTATTATTTAGAGAAAGGAAGCAACTGGAACTCACAGCCGTTTGAATCAGCAATGCCAAGTTTGGCCTTGATTAAAAATGCTTTGGCAGATGACAATGAAAAAGCCACCATCGCCAATCAGCTCATTGCTAACAATATCGACGTGACTCAACTAGCAACCAGCCCAAGTGAACAGCTTAAGCTAGTGGGATTGACCCTCACAAAGTCTGATGGCAGCGCACTCGATCCTCAGCGCATCATTACACGCTATAGCCCTGTACCTAAGGTGAAATCGTTAGAAGACGTTGATTTCTTACTGTTTACTCCTAACGCGGGAACAAACTGGCCGATCGTGATTTACCAACACGGTATAACTTCTGTTAAAGAAGATGCGTACTTCACAGCAGCACATTTAGCCAATGCTGGTATCGCCGTGATTGCCATTGATCAGCCACTGCATGGTGCTCGCAGTTTAGATGCACAGCGCTCAGCTAATGCCGATATTCTAGCGTACCTCAATTTGAACAACTTGGCCGTCGCTCGTGACAACACGCGTCAGAGTATCTTAGATATCATGGGGCTGCGTGCGGCCATTACTTACTCACAAAGTGCAGGGTTGTTTGTTGGTTCTCAATTAGCAAACGCAGCCAATACCGCGGCGATGCCACCAAAATTCCTTGGCCACTCATTGGGAGGAATCGTCGGCTTAAGCGCTGTCGCGAACGCGAACCGCACTATCGGTGATGCTAGTGGTGATGCGCTGTATAAATTCTCTGGAATGGCCATTGCAAACTCAGGTGGTCAAATCGGTAACTTGTTAATGGGTTCAGCAAACTATGGCCCACTCATTAAACATAATCTCGCCTTAAGTGCAAGCCCCAAATACAAAGCATTCGCCGACCAATACTGTCCAGGGTTAACAGAGAAAGTTTGCTACACCACGTTTGAAAACACAGCCTCTGCCTCAGACAAAGCAGCACTGCAAAGTCAGTTGGATCAATTTACCTACGCGACTCAAACCTTGCTCGATACTATGGATCCATACACAAACGCAAGTTACCTAATCAGTGGTGGAACCGCGACAATCCCTACTTATTTATTGCAAGTGGCGGGAGACGAGAGTGTACCTAACAATGTCACAAATACACGTGCAGGCACCGAACCCCTAGCAATACTATTGGGATTAGCCAACGCAGTACCCTCTGATGTAATCACTAATACGTCTAAAGTCTTCGTAAAAATGGACAGTGGTACACACACAACCTTTCTCGCACCGCAAGATACGGCCGATGGTGTGCTTCGCGCTGGAGCGCTATCACAACTGGCTATTTTCTTGAACTAACCGAGTAAACAGGCTGTTTACTTATTCAAACAGCTTCCTTATTTGGAAGCTGTTTGAATTCTCCATCTACTGACTGCATCAAATTATTCACCTATCCACAGTGGTAATTTATTTCGAATGGAATGGATGTGTAAAAACAGCCAAGATCAACCTGAAATCTGGAAATATCCCAGATAAAAAGATCAAAACCATCTATAAGCTGACATAAATAAGAAAAAGTTATTCGAGGTAATTCACATTTCTCCCACCCACTCCTTTTTGTTTTA
>NZ_NDIO01000047.1:0-17040 GCF_002241085.1 Vibrio sp. V03_P4A6T147 | reverse complement strand
TCAATAAAGAAGGTACGGCGATCATGAACATCGCCCAATACTTGATGACAACGACAGAAGGTGACCGTCTTAGAACGATTGATTCACTCTCTGAGGAATTTTGCGTATCAGTAGGATTTATTCAGAAAGCCTTAACAACCATAGAGCATCGCAATGCAGTGATACTTTCAAAACAAGGGCGCAACGGCACCTTTATTACTCAATTGAATTACCGTGAACTAGTGGCTTGTGCTGGGATAAACAATGTCGTATGTGCGATGCCGCTGCCTTATACCCGTCATTACGAAGGGTTAGCAAGTGGGTTGAAAGCTCAAATTGGAGATTTGCCGCTCTACTTTGCACATATGCGCGGGGCAAGCGTACGCGCAGAATGCCTCAGAAATGGTACTTATGATATTGCCATTATGTCGAAATTGGCAGCAAAAGAGCTAGCCAATGGGCTAGTAACGGCCATGACTTTAGGGGTCCACTCTTACTCGCATGAACACCGTCTCATTTTTAAAAAAGGAGGCTATGACCAGATACGCAGAGTTGGTGTTGACCCAGACTCTCCTGACCAAAAAATTCTTACTCACCAATCGTTTAAGGATAAAAACATTGAAATTGTAGAAATCCATTATGGCGAAAGTCTCATCCACTTAACGAATGGCGATATTGATGCCGTGGTTTGGTTACCTGAAGCGATTGAGATGGAGAAATATGGTTTAGATGAGAAATCACTCAGTGATCTTCCTGCTTGTCGGGATGCATCCGAAGCGGTGATCTTGGCGAATGGAGCTTCTACTCACATAACGACCTTGCTCAGAAAACTGATCCGGATGGATCAACTAATTAAGCATCAACGAGCCGTCGTCAATGGGGAAATTACTCCCAGCTATTGACCCTGTTTAACCACACATAATGCTTATTACAAATAATCGCAAAAGGACAGATATGGAACAGCGCCTTGCACTTTTACTGCATGCTAATGTGATTAGCCAGCGTGCTTATGATGGATGTTTACAAGTTATCGCCATGATGGACCGTCAACTGGGTTTGCCTCATGACAATGAGCAATACCAAATGGCCCTCACCCATTTATCGCGTGCTGCGGATCGAATTTGGCAAGGTGAAGCCGTAGCTGAAGGGCTTGATAGCGAACTACTCGATGAAATCTATGACGATCCGGGGATTCAATCGGTCATCGATATTCATCAAAAAACACTCAATGCGATGAGTTTAAGTACCGTCCCTGCCACCGAGGAAAGTTTTCTCATCGCAAATATTTATGCTCTTTATCTCGCGGCGCAACACGATGAAACTCAGGAGTGAACGATGATTGACAGCACTGGTTACACCTACTGCCATGAACATTTACATATCGATTTATCCCCACAAAAAGGCAACCTTGATTGCCGTCTGGATCAATATGAGTTGTTGTGTGATGAGATGAAAGAGCTGCGAATTCGTGGGGTGAGAAATATCATCGAAGTCACTAATGCTTTTATGGGTAGAAATCCTCATTTTATTGAAAATTTAATCGACGACACTGGAATGAATGTGTTGCTGGCCACTGGATTTTATATCGAAGGTTTCTTCCCCGATTTTCTCTACACCATGGATACCCAGCAAATGGCAAAACAGATGATTAAGGAAATTGAAGTGGGTATCGAGGATTCATCCCTCAAGGCGAGTGTGATTGGCGAGATCGGTAGCAGTGAAAATGGCTTTAGTGATACCGAACAGAAAGTCTTTAGAGCGGCGGCGATTGCTCATTTAGAAACAGGTCGACCGATTTCAACTCATCAGTCGATGAGTACGATGGGCAAAGTACAGATTGATCTGCTGAAAAGTTGCGGTGTTGAAATGGAAAACCTCACTGTCGGCCACTGCGATCTACGCGATAACTTGGACGATATCCAGTGGATGCTCGATCAAGGTTGCTATATCCAATTCGATACCATTGGTAAAAACAGCTATTACCCCGATACGCGTCGTGCTCAATCACTAAAAACCTTATGTGAACGGGGTTATGTTGGCCAAATCATGTTGTCGATGGACATTACACGTCGCTCCCATCTAAAGGCAAATGGTGGCCTTGGGTTTAGCTATCTAATCGATGAATTTGTTCCTTTGCTCAAGCAGCATGGGATCAGTGATCTGCAAATAAGCACAATGTTACAAACTAACCCTGCACGCTTATTTGGATAAAGAGCACTTGTGCTCATTAAAATAAAAAGGACAAAACATGAAAAAAATCGCCATCGCGGGTTTGCAACGAGAGCAAATCCGAGCACAGATTGAACTCTCTGAACCGGGCATATTTGAATGCCATATTCTGAGCGACATGGAAGCCGCACTGAAAGTGAAAGCGGGGGAAATGGACTATTTCATTGGTTGCTGTAATACCGGCGCCGGAGGCGCATTAGCCATGGCCATTGCTATTATCGGTTTTGGTCAAAGCTGCACTATCGCTAAACCTGCGATTAAGGCCAAGGAAACTGAAGTGGCCCAGTTTATTGAACGTGGATGCGTTGCATTTGGACTCTCCATTGAACACATCGAGCATGCTATACCCATGCTCGCAAACTTACTCGCTAAAAAGTAAAGGCAACCTATGGATATTATGCATATTGGACTCGTTGCAACCTTATGTGCAATGACAGCTTTAATCGCCAACATGAGCGCGGCGGTTTTTCATGATGGGATCCGGCCTATTCTGCCCCAATTGGTTGAAGGCAATATGACTCGCCGAGAAGCGGGATCCGTCGCTTTTGGCCTATCGATTGGCTTTGTGGCATCAGTGGGGATTTCATTCACTTTATCAACGGGCCTACTCAACCCTTGGCTGCTTTTCTTACCAACAGACATTTTAGGCGTAATGATTGGTAGCCGTTGGCTGGCTGCCGCGGCGGGTGGTTTATGGGGTGTGTTGGTTGTCACTTCGCTTGCTGGTGTTAATGCCGTCTTAACGGGCCTTCCCGTCGATGCATTGGGCGCACTCGGTGAGCTGGGTACTCCCGTCATGTCGGCTTTTGCCCTGTTCCCATTGCTTGCGATATTTTATCAATTCGGCTGGAAAGCCGGGGCAATTACGGCAGTCGTCATCCTATTTTCTCGATTAATGGTGATGAAGTTTACGGGGATTTATCCAGAATCAATCCAGATTTTTATCGGCATGTTAATGCTGGTATTTTTCGCAATTCAAAAAGATATATCCGATCGTAAAAAAGGCATTGAAGCACCAGATATGTCTGGTTTACATGGCCTATTTGAAGAGCGGACTAAACGTATCGTAAAAAACCTGCCATTTCTTGCAGTCACAGGGGCATTAATTGCTGCGGTTTCAAATGGTGGTATTTTCGCGGGATCTGAAGTTTCTATTTATTCACTCGCTGAAGCTTATAAAATCACCGACCCAGCGGCTCACGATACCGCAATGAAACAAGTGGCATTATCGGAATTCATGCGTGGCCTCGGCTTTATTCCGCTGATTGCCACTACGGCACTGGCGACTGGCGTTTACGGCGTGGTTGGGATGACATTTGTATTCGTCGTCGGTTATTTAGCTCCTAATATGCCCGTCGCGGCCGTCCTTGGAGCCATAACCATTTGTATCGAAATTTTCTTACTTCGTGGCATTGGTCGTTTCTTGGAACAATTCCCATCGATTCGAAATGCATCAGACAATATACGTAATTCAATGAATACATTAATGGAGTTTGCATTATTAATTGGTGGCGTATTGGCGGTGATGAAAATGGGCTCAACTACAGGTTTTACTATTTTCGCGATGTTATTTTTCTTAAACGAAGTCATGGGACGACCAGTCCTTAAAATTGCAGCGCCAGCGGTTGCCGCTATTCTCACTGGGGTTATTTTAAATATTCTTTACGTTATTGGGTTATTTGCTTTGTAATGAGACGCTTAACTAACCTTAATTTATTTTGATACTGTATTTAGGCGGGTTGTTCTTCAGCGTTATATAGCACACTTACTCTTTACGTTTATTTTGTTATTAAGCATGCGCATTACCAAATAATGTGCAGGATCAGCTCATGCCTAAAAAGGGGAGAATATGTTTTTAGACGCTTTAGAAAAACAAAATCCAGATTTAATCACGGCGGCACTGACACTCTTTAAGCAAGGTAAGTTACAACCAGACACCACCGTTATCGATGTCGACCAATTGCTCAATAATGCTCAACGCATGAAGGAGGTCGCTGACAGGTTGGGCATATGCCTTTACGCCATGACTAAACAGTTTGGCCGCAACCCATTAATCGCCCGCTTGTTAATAGAGCAATGTGGCTATGAAGGGATTGTGTGTGTCGATTATAAAGAGGCCAGAATGATGGCGGCACACGGTTTACCCATTGCTAACGTTGGGCACTTAGTTCAACCACCTAGTAATATGATTCGGTCTTTGGTTGCTCAGATCAAACCACAAGTAATGACCATTTATAGCCTTGAAAAAGCGCAACAAATATCGGATGCGGCCATAGCCTCCAAGCGGCAACAAGGTTTGTTATTAAAGTTTTTCCACAGTCGCGACAAGCTGTACGTCAATCAAGAAGCGGGATTTCCGTTGGAGCAAGCTGCCGACGTCGTGCGCGCGATTCAAAACATGCCCGGAGTTTACATCGCAGGTGTGACACATTTTCCTTGTTTTTTATACGATGAAACATTAGGGAAAACAGAGCCAACACCGAACCTCACAACGCTTATTGATGCTAAGCAAGCTTTAGCCAATTTAGGCATCGAATGTGAGCAAGTCAATGCGCCCTCTTCCACCAGTATAGAGACCCTACCATTGCTGGCTCAATATGGCTGCACCCATGGAGAACCCGGTCATGCATTCACTGGCACCACACCCGCTAATGCTACGCAGCCCCAAGCAGAATCAATCGCATTACTTTATTTAAGCGAGATCTCCCACCAGTTCGCTAACGACAGTTATTGCTTCGGCGGAGGGTACTATCGGCGCGGGCAGTTGGAAAACGCTCGAGTTTATAGCGGTGACAGCTGTGAACGGGTCTCTGTATTCAATGATGATACGGACAGCATCGACTACCACTTACGCATCCCCGGTCTTCATCCTATCGGTTCTCCGGTTGTGATGGCGTATCGAACACAAGTTTTTGTAACCCGTAGTGATGTGGCATTAGTGCAGGGCGTTTCCACGCCTAATCCCAAGTTAATCGGCCTATATGATTCTTTAGGTAATGAGGTTTAATATGGCAAAATTTATCGTTGTTGTACTTGATGGCTTTGGTGTCGGTGAAATGGCGGATGTACCGCTGGTTAGGCCACAAGACTGTGGTGCGAATACCGCGGGTAAGTTACTTGCTCATTTTGCGTTGAAACGCTTGCCTACCTTAGAAAGATTGGGATTGCAAAATATTATTGCCAGCCCACAATCCGTCATGGAGATAAACCCGCAGGCAAATACTGGGCGTGCAAACTTAGCTCACGAGGGGGGCGACACCTTTATGGGGCACCAAGAAATTATGGGCACTCGTCCAACTGCCCCTCTTATCCAACCATTTCAAGTAGCATTGCCCGATATTGAATCGGCTTTGCTCGCACAAGGCTATCGCGTCAATCGCCACACAATACAACAAGTATCACTGTTGATCGTCAATGAAGGGGTGGTGATTGGTGACAATCTTGAAGCGGATTTGGGGCAAGTTTATAACTTAACTTGTAACTTTAACCGAGTGACATTTGAATCCTTGCTGGCAATAGCCGCCGTGGTGCGTAAAGCCAACTCCGTGAGTCGCAATATTGCATTTGGCGGCTCTGGGTGCGGTATCACTATGGATCAAATCTTAAGTGCTGTTGAAGTGAAACAAAACCCGACTAATGGGCAAAAGTATATCGGCATTAATGCACCCAGTAGCGGGGTATACAGTGAGGGATTTCAGGTGGCACACTTAGGCTATGGCGTGGATGCAAAAACCCAAATTCCTTGGTACTTACATCAGCGTAATATCCAAACTTGGCTTTATGGTAAAGTGGCCGATATCGTACAAAATCCGCATGGTTGTTCGTACACCTCGCTCGTTGATACAAACCAAATATTTCGTTTTCTTATTCGTGATTTGTGTATCGAAAAGGAGGGGTTTTTCTGCGCCAACATTCAAGAAACCGATCTTGCAGGTCACCAACAAGATCCTAAACAATACTGGACCGTTTTGGAGAAAGCCGACGAAGGCTTAAAAGACGTTATTACGAACATGAATGAAAAGGACGTATTAATCGTCATGGCCGATCACGGTAACGACCCATTCATCGGTCACACTAAACATACCCGTGAACAAGTACCACTACTGTGTTATCAAAAGGGTAAACAAGCTATATCTATTGGGCTGCGCACAACACTGTCTGATGTCGGTGCGACGGTCTGTGCTTTCTTCGGCGCGCAACTACCCGATCATGGAACACCAATCACTTCGTTGCTCAATGACCAGCAGAAATGTCATCAATGATGACAATGGTACTTCTTGGGTTTTGATCACTCATGACATCTATCCATGTCGACAGATTGATCACCCATGATAAAACCAGCTAATTTTTTGAACACTCTGGTTAGAGAATCAGTCATGTCAACATGACATGACTGATCGTTTCCCTGACAGCGTAAGTGGCGTCATTTCATAACACTTATTCTTCAGCCACCAGCAAAACACCAAATTCAAAATTCGGTGCGTAGTGGTAAATTTCGCCATTGACGGAATCAAAAGACCACACCTGACCACTCGCTAGATGGGGTGATTGGCTCCATAAATACGACAAGATATTGCCTGTCTCATACTTAAAGCCTTGGGCAAATGCTCTGCTATTCATCGCTGGGCCAAAACACGCCATTTCAGTCAATGACACTAACTCTTTAATATTCGGCAATCGCCATTCGGCTTGGCTGGCAAATTGGTGCAATGCGTGTCGGCTTTGAGGATGGTTGATTGCCGCCACTTCTTGCAAAGCACTTTGCCAACGAAACCCGGTCGCTTCGCCATCACACTGCTCCGTAGCGGCGTTCCATGTTTTACCAACTTGGCAACGCATCCACGTTAAGCCAGTGAGCTTATCTTTGATCGTCCCCTGCTCGCTGTAGACATAGCGCGTGTTGGGTGCGCTTTTCGTCATATCAGGAGAACACTCTTGGGCGACGCCGACAGCAGAAAAGATCAAGCAAGAAGCCGCGATTAAATGAGATTTCATTGGTTGTTCTCCTTGGTTGCAACAACTCGAATCGGCGAGACATAAGACGGGTCATTGTCCGCCGCCGTACTGCTGGAGTAGAGTTCAATTGGGCTACGTTCCCCTTTGGTTGCACCAGACAGCGCCGTGTAAAGATATTGCATCGAACCATCGCTTTGAAATTGAGAGGTATTGAGATAAGCAATGCCAGAAGTCCACGTATGCCCATCAAAAAATTCGGTGTTCTGCGGCTGATGCGGGAAATAGTCCCGGTTGAAACCAACCGCATCGTCACCCAATTCGCCTAAATCGAGCATCATGTATTGCTCGCTGTTGGTCGGTAAACGCCACGTTTGTAACCCACACAATTTATCTTGATTGATACGATTGATGTAATCTTGCGTAGTGCAAATAGTATCACCTGCCACCTGACAGGAAGCAGCCGTCACATCTTTTGCAAAAGGGATAAACTTGTCGGCAATTTCTAATGCAAACAACCGTTCTTTATAGTTCAAAGACGCGGCATCTTCTGACTTCACTTCCCAAATAAGTCCACTGTAAACATCTTTAACGCATGACCAATCGCTCGCTTCTGCCTCAAGTTCATTGCCAGCCGCATCTAATTTGATGAACGCAAAGCTCTTACCCGTCACGCCATTTTTGGCGGTAATATCTAGGCCATATTCAGCATCTTGACCGGGATAATCAGCATCAGCCCGCGCTTGTGCACCTTGATCGGAATAGAACTGAATAATGCCCGTGTCTTGCAGAGGTCGCTCTTCCGATACTTGCGCCATCAATGTATTAGCATATTCGGTCATCTTTTCGCCAGAAACGATCTCAGAGGCAATCAGTGGTGTATTTTTTGCCATGGTTTGCCCAAGCGTTGCCAGCAAATCAATTCGTTCACTTGCTTTCGCTTTTTGGAGCAACACGACAGCATTGGCATCCAATATTGCCAATGCTGTGTGGCTAAAGTTTTGTGAAATATCACCATTCACTTCAACGCCTAATTGCAAAAGCTGCTCGGCAAGCAAGCGATTCGCTTCTTTCTCCGTATTTCCATCCAGCATAATGCCGGCAAAAATAGAACTCACACCGTTGAGGATGTTGCCACTGCTTTTGCCCAGCGCCGGCGCAATCAGGATCGATGATTGGCTGGTTTGGCGACTTCTCGTCATGACACTAATGCCAGTAGAAACGTCAGCCACAATAGGAAAACGGTAGATTTGAGTACTGTCACTCGTGAGGGTGTAGCGCCCTTGGCTATCGGCTTGCGTGCTGATTTCGCCTACATCACAGGCAAAGTTTTGGTTAGAATCAATGCAGACCGTGGCATCAAGTGCGACGTTTTGCGCTTGAATTTGCCCGCTGATTTTATGGCTGGGTAAAGATGTATTGGCTACATCTCCACTTCCACCGCCACCACAACCAGCCAGTAAAAGTGCCAGCGAAAGTGTTGAAAGTCTTAAGTGCATAGTTATGTGTTCTTCAGTTTAAGTGAAAAAATAGCCAACAAATTACGTCGTCTTATGGCGAATGCCGCGAGAGGAAGTAATAAGAGCAGTGAAGTCGAACCGCCACCTGTTTCAGGTGAAAGTGCGTTGGTCACAGGTTGAGGGCATTGATAGCCCGCTAGGCGGCCTACCCCCCATTCAATCAAGGTGCCGGAATTTCCCGGGTTGTAGTCAACCACTTCCAAACGCCAGTAGCCGCTTAGGGCTTCACCTTGTAAAGAGCCCAATATGGCATCGTGAGCCAGCAGCCAATAGTCATCAAAACCATTGATGGCCGATGGTGCTTGGTTAAGTAATTCGACGCGCGTCCCTGCGGGTGAAATTAAGGTAACGCGCAGCTCTTGTAGCTCTGGGTGCGATAACTGCAAGCGAACCACAAAATCTTCATCAATCAATGCGTTGCCAACATCGAGCGTCAAGCCATAGCTCTTAAATCCGGACGTAACCGTGTCTGCACTGTCAATACTGGCGTCTTTCAATACTGAATTTATCGCTACTGGCGGCGTTGCAAGCTGTGGCTTACCCACGATAAACGATAAAGTTTGCTTGTCAGATTGCATCGCAAGGTACGGTTGATATTGATAACTCGATTCAAGCTGTAGAGTCTGTTTGACTCCGCAGGTGTAGGTGGTTGGCAGCGCGATGCTCCATTGCTGCTGCTGGAATTTTTCGCTAGCGAAAGTAACGGTTTCACCTTGCAAAGTGGCTACCATTTGTAAACTTGCTTGGCGATCCGTGGCCTGAATGTGCACGTTCAGCGGATCCGTTGGCATCACAAATCGACGTTCCAACAGGAATTTGAAGGGTTCTTGGACTAAGTTATGTTGCTTAATTTGCTGTAATAGCATCGCATCATAAGCGCGATGCGGGTACAGCTGTTTGGCGGTATACAGCATGCTTTCACTCAAATCATGCATTTTTAGACCACGACCTAAGCCGTACATTGATTCAAGAACAATACGGTCAAATTCAGAAAACGCTTCTTGACCGTACTCATTCACGGCCTGTTTCAGCGCTTGAAATAAAGGGGTAGACCACAATTCATCACCCAACTCACCTGCTACACTTTCATGCGCTCGATACTCTGCGGATGCAAAATATTTTGCCCGTTGATTCCACAAACTGCGCGTTGAAATGCGAGTACCAAAATAGCCATCCCAATTAAACACGGTGTCAATTTCGAACGCTTTTCCTTGTGCATACTGGCGGCGAAAACTGTGCGAACCCGCCCAATAGTCACCAAAGCCTTCACCAATCGCGCCCGAATGTCCATAAGCCCAATCGGGAACGATTTGATAATGAATTCCATGCCCAAGCTCATGGGTAACCACGTCGGCATCTAATGCATCGGGCGAGCCCCCAACACCAAACAACACCGCTTTCGGGCCAACATAATAAGAAGAGTTGTTGCTAGATAAACCTCTCGCATCAAACCTCACGGGTTCACTAAACAGGGAAAAACCGAGCTGTTTGGTATAATCAATCGATTGATCAAGATGGTAAAAAGCCATCAGCTGTACAAAGCGATCATCAAGCATCTCCATGGAGAGAATTTCAGCATCTGAGTTCCATTGCGCCACGTCTTCAGCGCTAAGTAAGCCAACACCGCTATCAACCCACTGCTTGGCATCATCTTGTTGCTGTATGGCGGTGGCATCAACTTGTCGTACTCGTTCATTGGCTAAGTAATATTTACCTGCACTTTGCAACATCTCGACATTCGCACTTTGGTAGTGCGGCTGGTTTGGGTAATCAGCAAGGTCATTCCACGCCGAATCTGGCGCAGGCAGTTGATCCATGGTTCTTAAATCGGGATCAAAAAGTTGCACCTTGATGCTCTGCACATCTCCCGATGAGAGCGTAGGCGGTTCATTCGCCACCAATCGGCGGGGCGATTCGAGCTCTGCCGCTACTAATGCAACGCCATCTCGCTCGACCGTATTATGCAAACTTTTGAACACACGCGTCACTACGCCGGACTGATCAGTCGAGAGCACTAACGCTTTTTGCGGTTGGTATTGGCCGTTCTGCCATACATCAAAGTTGTAATGATTTCCCAGTAAACTCTCGGTTTGATAACGAAACTTCAGTGTCCCAACATCAGGATAAAGCGAGCTCAAATACAGCTCAGCCGACTCTTTCGTTGCAATGGTCGTTTTCGCCAGTGGATAGTCCCACTCCCCCGCAAAGGCGGAATGGCTCAAGCATAGCAAGGTGCTCAGAACGATAATGTTTTTCATCTCTAGCTCCTAAAACACGTATTTAGCCGTAGCGGTAAAGTAACGCCCGGGCTCAGTGGAATAGAGAGTTTGACTTTGACTTACACCTGCGACGTCTTGGTAACGAACGTATTCACGGTCAAATAGGTTCATGATGTTGAGGCTCACATCAAGGTCACGCATCACTTGATAACTCACGCCAAGATCGACCGTAGACCATGCCGACGTTTGCGCGCATTGCGCTTTACGGCCGATATCATCAGAGCATGCTGGTGCTCGGTCCATCGAACTCGCCCAGTTCCAACGTGCGTAGGCATCCCAATCTTGCTGCTGGTAATTTAGTTGTCCATTTCCTTCCCACGGCGTGATGGTACGAACGTATTCATCTTGATCATCTTTGCCATCCACATAACCCGCTTTGAACGTGGTTGACCAATGTTGATTCAGTTGATGGGCGAAGGTGAACTCCACACCATACGTTTCGACGCCATTAATATTTTGGTACTGCTTGATCCAAGCGCCTCTATCGCTATCAAATCCCACGTCTTTGGTGTCCATGAAATTGTCAAAGAGAGAGTAAAAAACCGCGACATAAGCTTGAGATTGGCCATTATCGTATTTTGAACCCAACTCAAAACTATCACTGGTTTCAGCCTGTAAATTCATGTTCGGTGCGATAAAAAACGGCGTCAGTGGAACAAAACTATGGTCTGCCGCACCGTAGGCTTTGTCATAGGTCGGAGCGCGGTAGCCGTGGTTGTAACTGAGGTAACTGTTGAATGATGGCGTCCACTGGTAAGCTACGGATGCGCTCGGTGACCATTCACTGGTTTGAATTTCACTAACAGCAAAACCAGCAATAGGTTGCTCTGACTGAGGAGTAAGGTTATTCAAATCAAAACGTAAACCAGCGCTAAATGTCCACTGGTTGAGGCTGAATCTATCTTGCAAATAGACGCCAAAACCATAGGCCTTCGCTGGTGCAAACGGAATAATATTTTCGTAGGTTTCCCCATTGGAATCCTTGGTATCCACGTGACGAGGGCGTTCATAACGATTGGTATTAAGCACTGCACCGTAAATAAATTGGTGTTCGATGTTGTGGACTAGTGCTGCTTTTTCTAAATCAACCGATAGCCCTATCAACTGATCAGAAAAGCTTTCATCGCGTCGCTCACGACGAAATTCAAGGGTGTCGTAAAAGGCATGTTCTTTGGTCAATAAGCGATTGGTTTGAGTATCACTTTGACTATCACGCCAGTAAAGCTTGGCGTCCACATGGTCTGCCCAGAAAGAAAGGGTATCTAATTGCACCCCCAATGATGCCGATAAGGTTTGGTGCTGTTCCTGTTCAAAAAATTCTTTGCTTTCCCATTTGTCATCGCGTTGAATGGAAGCAATGCCTTCTTTGCGGATGTTTTCATCTTTATAGGCGTTAAATTTTGCACTGAGTAACAGCGAATCATTGACCATGTGATCGTGGGCTAACGATGCGCTGAACCCTTCAATATCTCGGTTATAGAGATCTTGGCTAAAGTTGCGTGTCTCTTCGCCTTGCCAATATGAAATGGTCACTAAGCTTTCACCATTTCCATTGCGCGCCGCTAGGGTGCTGCTGCTCTTATATTGATTGCTGATCCCTGTGTAGAAGCCAGAGGCATCAATATAGAAATCACGTCCTTGCAAATAATCCGCCGGCGATTTTGTGGTGACAACCACAACGCCACCGATGGCTCCCGAACCATGAATGGTAGACCCTGCCCCTTTCACAACTTCAATGCTTTTTATGTTGTCTAAGGCGAAAGTATTGCGGCCTACTTTGTCGTTAACGTCATTGGCACCATAGCCGTCCGATGCGGCGACACCATCTTGAATGATCGCAATTCGGTTGCCCGTCATCCCTCGAATCGTGATGTTTTGTGGTCGACCAGCGCCACCTGTAACACTGATTCCGGGTTCATGACTCAATACATCATACAGTTCCGTCGCGCCTTGTTTTTCAATGGTTTCACCGTCAATCGCTGATATTGAGCCGGCGACTTTTGACAGCGGCTGCTCTACTTTATTGGCACTCACCACTACTTCTTCAAGCTTGGTTAGGCTGAATTCGGCATGCACTGACCCTGCCGCAAGCACGCTAAGCACCGCTGCGGTGATTGGAGAAAGCTTCATTTACTGCTCCGCTTTTTTGTTTTTATCTATGGTAAGAAGAAAGGCGTATTCCACGGCCTGTTGCTGTAGTGCCTTACGTGAATCGCTACTGTGCCCGCTATTGAAGTCCGTCCATAACAAGTAAGGCCCGATACCCGTACTCATCATCAACATTTTTTCTATGTATTTCGCGCCTTCCCAATAAGGGACACGGTTATCAAACCACCCGACACGGACGAGGGTTGGCGGATAAGGTTTGGCTTGAATATTGAGTAGTGGGTCATAAGCTTCAATTGCTGAGCGTTGCAATGGCTGGCTAGGATCTCCCCACTCTTCTCGCTGCTGCACCGAGAGTGAAGAGGAGTCTTCTGTGGACATGCTTCTGAGCACATCCACAAAAGGCACTTGCAGCACCACCCCAGCAAAAAGTTCTGGGTTTTGATTAACCGCGGCCGCAACTAAGGTTCCACCAGCGCTGCCGCCAATCGCATAAATAGCGCGTTGGCCGTTATTAAAATGCTGCAATGAAGAGGCGACGTTCAGAAAATCTGAGATGGCTATTTTTTTCAGAATGCCAGACCCAGCGCGATGCCATGATTCGCCGTAATACCCGCCACCGCGCACATGAGCAATCGCATAAATTACGCCTTGATCCAATAAACTGATCACTTGTGGCATAAAGTACGGACGCATAGTGACGCCATACGCGCCGTAGCCATAAAGAAAGACGCTGGACTGTGCGCTCAAGGTGTCTTTTCGGTACGCCAAAGTGACAGGAATAGCCACGCCATCAACGTCCACCACAATCTGTTGTGACTCATACTGTTCCGGTAAATAAGTGGGATAGCTGTCTTGGCCCAGTCGCTTCCATTGCAAGCTTGCCACGTCAAGCTCGCGCCAAACTCCTGCAGAAATCATCGACATTGAACGCACGCGCAGTTTATTGCTTTGCCAATCACCGTTACGAGAGACCCAAGCAACCTCACTTTCTGTTGCCAAAGGCTGTGATGCTCTCAATTTTCCGTGTTGATCAATAATGGCCAGCTGAGAATGCTGTGCTTGGTTGGTTTTAACCACAACGCCAGCTTGGTATAAATAAAAATTATCCAGCGTGGAATGATCATCTGGAGCATAAAAAAGCTGCCAAGGGTTTTCATTCATGCTCAGTAATCGACGGTAGAGTGCAAACTGGCCATTGAGGTTACTATTGATGTAGAGCCAGCCATTGGCAACGTCTGCGTAGTATTCAATACCCGGCTGTGCGGCACGAAGCGGAAGGCTTAATTGAGAGCTGTTGGTCTCTAAAATACGTTGTTCGCTGCTGTTTTCGTTGTTGACTTGCACGAGGGCAAAATGTGGATCAGCCGCCAGATAGAGAGACACTATCCACTGCGGATCAGCCCACTCCCATAGAGTTTTTGTCTGCTTGGTCAGCACATCATAGCGCTGTAATAAGCGAGAAGAACGGCTTTCTTCTGCCACCAAAAAATAGAGGTATTGGCCATTTTCAGACCAAATAGCTTGGGTCGTTGCAGATTGGCTAAGCACGATTTCCAGCTTCGATACACGATCCACCAGCGTCAGCGTGTAGTGCTCTTCGCCAGTCAAATCTTCGGTTAATGCAATAAAGCGGTCCCCTTTTGCCACCGCCCAATTGGCTAACTGGTAATAATCTGATTGCTGCTGTCTTACACTGATATTGACCAAGCGCTCAATTGGGCTATCTTCTGCGGTCTTTTTAACAACAAAACGTTCGCCCTTAATTACTTGATCATGATAGTAATTTTGGTACTGGATGAACCAAGGTGTCGGTGCTTTTACGCTCTTACCCTCTGACCATGTTTTGACTAGTGCATTAGAAAGTGGTGTGGCTTGATTGAGCCACTGCTGTGTTTTTTTATTGTGATCTTCAAGGTGTGCTCGAACCTCAGGCTGGCTACGCGAGCCATCTTCCAGCCACTGCAGATACTCACCACAAGATGAATAAGAACAAGACAAACCAACAACAAAAGCAATGATATTGAGTAATTTCATTATGATCAGTGAAAACATAGCCAATTATTATAATGAGGCGCAGCTTGCCAACCAAACGATAATGAGATCAATTATCATTTTTATATAAAATAGAGAAATTATGAATTTTATAAGGGTAACGTTTGCGTGTATATAAAAACACCGCCAATTTGGCGGTGTTTTTATAATTAGGGTGAGGTTGTCTCAGCAAATACTGGCATTGAGTCCGTCAGCAGATTCGATTGACCGAAAGGTCACGCTGACAAGACGCTCGCTGTTACTCATCGTCAACTTTAGGTGCAACTCTCTTTTTCGGCACAAATACCGCATCACCCACTGCCACATTCTGATAAAAGGTTTTATCGCGTTTAACGGGCTTCTTATTGGCGGTGTTCGCCTTGGGCTTAGTACTTTTAGTCTTAGCGGCTGCGTTTTTCTTAAAGGCCGGAACACGTGGTTTTAGTCCGGTAAATTTACCTTTCAGATCATCAAATTGAGAGAACTCGATATCTTGCTGCAAAAAGGCTTCCACGCGCTTGAAGCTGTCCCAATCTTTTGGGCCAACCAGCGAGATTGCATCACCTTTATTACCCGCACGGCCTGTACGACCAACACGGTGCACATACTCTTCCGTATGTTTGGGCATATCAAAGTTAATCACGTGCGTCACGTTCGCGATATCAAGGCCGCGTGAAGCCACATCCGTCGTGACCAAAATTTTAAATACAGCGCGCTCAAACTGGCTCATGATGGTGTTGCGCTGGTTTTGATTTAAATTACCACTCAACGCAACGGCTTTCAGTTTCTGCTCGTTGAGTTTAAGCGTTAAACGCTCAGTATCAGAACGGGTCGCGGTAAAAATGATCACTTGTCGATATTCGGCTTCTTGCAGCACGCGTTCGAGTAAGGCTTCTTTGTGATCGAGATGATCGCAGAGGTAGAATTTTTGGGTGATGTCTTTATGCTCTTCGTTGACAACACCAATCGAAATGCGTTTTGGATCTTTAAGCAACTCGGTACCAAAGTCATTCACTTGGCCGTGATCAAGCGTTGCGGAAAACATCAGTGTTTGGCGACGACGGTGGTTCGCTGCATGATGAATACGGCGTAGTTCCGGAGCAAAACCTAGGTCCAGCATGCGGTCAGCTTCATCAAGGATCAGCGTATCTAAACCATCAAGACGCAACGAACGGTGCTCTAAGTGATCCGCTAAACGACCGGGAGTCGCCACAATAAAACGGGGGAAACGGCGCAGTGCTTTTACTTGGTCGTTAAAGTTTTCACCGCCCACAATCAGCGTTGCTTCGTAGCTCAACCCACTGAGCATAGTACGCAGCTCACCGTACACTTGTTTGGCCAACTCACGTGTCGGAGCAAGAATCAGAGCTCTAGGGTCTTTTGCTGATAACGCTTTAGTTTTTAGAGACTTATGCAGCATTGGCAAAACAAACGCTAATGTTTTACCCGAACCAGTCTTAGAGGATGCCAACAAATCTTTACCTGCAATCGCCACGGGAACCGCTTGTTGTTGGATCTCTGTCGCTTGTTTGAAGTCATAGTGTTTGAGGGTCTTCAATAAGCGATTGTCTAAGCCTAAATCTTTAAACTGCAAAGGATTCTCCAAAAATTTGTAAAGTTGCCACAATAAATAGGGCAAGAGGTCAAAATGAAAACGCAATATGATAGCCCGAAAGGCGCTTAGATAGATAGAGATCACATAAAAATAATCAGCACGCACACTTTTTCAAAGCATAAGAAGATAGAAAATACGTCTCTTAACGATGAGACATAGCGGAGTAAATGAGCATAAATTGAAATTCTTGGATTATTTTGACGTTCGGCTACTGGGTGAACGCTAGAATAGTGTCTACAATTGAGTTCGTCACTATATGATGATTTCCAAACAAGTGTATACCCAAACAACTTGACGTTGCAGGTAAACAGCACCGCTGTAGCTT
>NZ_NDIO01000042.1:0-2716 GCF_002241085.1 Vibrio sp. V03_P4A6T147 | reverse complement strand
GTATAGATGATGATGTTTTTATGCTTAAAGCCATTGCTCGTTTGATCAGGCGTATTCGTCCAGAATGGGAAATCATACTGGTTTCGGAGCCGCTAAATTGGTTGTCAGAATGGAATAAGCATAATTGCCAACCACCAGCCATTATCATTTCAGATTTACTCATGCCGCATAAATGTGGCGATGAGCTGTTAGAAGAGGTAAAGCAGACTTACCCGCAAGTAGTGAGAGCTCTTTTAACTGGTAATACGCAGGAAAATCTGCCTCAAAAAGCGCATGCGTATTCCCACTTCGTTCTGCCTAAGCCATTCACACAAGAGGACTTTGAACGCTTATTTGAATGTACCGAACGTCTTTATCAAATGCCGTTTAACAATGAGTGCCGAACTAAACTCGGAAGTTTGAAAGATCTTCCGGTGTTACCCAATTCGATACACCGTTTACAACAAACTATTGCCTCTCCTACTTGTGATCTTCAATCGATCGCAGACACCATTAGCCATGAGCCTGTATTAGTCGCACGAGTGTTTCAAATTGCCAATTCTTCTTACTTGGGTTTTCGTCGAACCACTGATTCACTATCGGAAGCTGTTGGACGTTTAGGCGCAACTTTAGTGGAGAGTATCGCCATATCGTTATTGAGCCATCACGCTAACAGCTTAGTTTCAAAAAAGGCCCACCAAGATATTTCAGAACAGGCGCTGAGGGTGAGCTATATATCCCGTTTACTGGCTAAAAACTTGGGGTACTCTCTACGAGATAAAGATCGTGTGTTTGTCTCAAGCCTGCTTACCGCGATTGGAAAATTGATTTTGATGGAAGAAGGCGCTGATATTCATAATGTTGATTCTTTCTTGGAGCTTCAACAGGGATATGCTGATTACTACATAGTAACGGCATACATGCTGATGATATGGGGATACGGTTCGGAGATTGGAGAGATCGTTCTTAATCAAAGTAAGAGTGATTTTTTTTCAGATGACAACTCTGTTGTACTTGGCAGTATTGTGGGGCTTGCAAATCGCATAGAAGCATGTGAAGAAAATGAGAGCTACCAAGAACTGATTGACGGTGTACCAAGTTCCGTTGCAAGCGTATTAGTTGAGCTAAAACCCATATTTATTATTGAGTAATTCTATAATTACTTTTTTGGTTAGAGGGAGCGAACATGGCAATTAAAATTACAGTAGCAGACGACTCAAAGATGTCGAGAAAAGCGGTAATGAGGGCCATCCCTGAAGAGTGGGATGTGGAAATCAACGAAGCCCAAAATGGCAAAGAAGCCCTAGTCAATTACCAAAATGGGTGCGCTGAAGTGATGTTTTTAGATTTGACCATGCCAGAAATGGATGGCTTCCAAGTTCTAGAATATCTGCATAGCATTGATGCTAAAAGTATTGTCATTGTCATTAGCGCCGATATTCAACCTTTTGCTCAGCAGCGCGTAAGAGAACTCGGTGCAGTCACCTTTTTGCAAAAACCACTTGACCCAGCACAGCTAAAACAAACATTGCACGAGGTAGGACTATTATGACAATGGCACTTTCAGAAGACCATAAAGACGCCCTGCAAGAATTTATGAATATCTCAATGGGCAGAGCAGCAAATAAACTGGCTACCTTGCTTAATTTGCACGTCACTATATCCGTACCCAGTATTGGAGTGGCAACGGATGAGGATTTAGCGCAACTGCAATCTTACGAGACCGATTACTACTATACTCGGCAGTCCTTTTTTGGTGGCATGGATGGTGAGTTAGTGACCTTAATGAGCAGAAAAGGCTGTGAACAGATAGTGAGCGATCTCAAACAATCAACAGGTGATGCCCAAGATGTCGTGAGCCTAGAGGAGAGCATTTTAGATATCTCGAATATTTTATCTGGTGCAAGTCTAAAGGGTCTATGTCAGCAAATAGACGTAAAAACAAAAATTCAGCCTCCAGTGCTGTTTTATCCCTCAACACAGCCGCTCCCCATTTCTCAGTGGAAGCTATCTTTAATTATGGAAATTTCTTTTTTAGTCGAAAAAGCGTCATTCTCTGCTAAAACCATCATCTGTTTTGCAGACAACGAATTGGATAAGGTACTCATTCACCTCGATGAGTTGATGTAGGAGTTTGGAATGGGAAAAAGCCGCTTACTGCTTTCTGATCTGCTGGATCAACTCTCTTTTGCGTTGTGCATAGTACGGCAGGATTACATTATCGTGAAAGCTAATGACTATTTCCAATCCCGAGTCATTTTTGATGGTGATGTGATGCAAGGAAAGAACATACTTGAACTATTTCCTCATTCCGCAGACTACCTTAAACGAAAAATTGATACGGCATTGGTGATTGAAACTTCAAGCTTTAGTAGCTGGGAGCAGAAGCCTCACCTGTTGCCCTTTAAAAGTTCCCGCCCTGTATCGGGCGAAGAAGATCAGATGTATCAAGATTTGGAGATCATCCCTATTCATAGTGAAGATGGGACCATCGAGCATGTTTGTATATGTGTCTATGATGTAACGATACAAGCTAGCCAGCAGCAGGAACTTAAGCGTATTTCTCATCAATTAGAGCAAGAACATCAAGCGCAAAAAGTATTGATTAAAAAACTCGAAGATGCACAAGGACAACTACTGCAATCAGAGAAAATGGCCTCTATTGGGCAGCTTTCAGCAGGAATCGCCCATGAGATCAATAATCCAGTGGGGTTTATCACATCCAATATTCAAACAC
>NZ_NDIO01000368.1:0-2731 GCF_002241085.1 Vibrio sp. V03_P4A6T147 | reverse complement strand
TTTCTGATGTGCCTGACTTTGTACGCGGTATGGTGATGACCAAAAAAGCCGCCACGCTAGCCAACAAAGAGCTCGGCGTCATTCCAAGCCAAGTGGCTAATTACATCCTCCAAGCGTGTGACTTGATCCTAGAAACAGGTAAGTGCATGGATCAATTTCCGTCAGACGTATACCAAGGCGGCGCCGGTACTTCTGTCAATATGAACACCAACGAAGTGATCGCGAACCTTGCTCTGGAATTAATGGGTAAAGAAAAGGGTCAGTACGAGTTCATCAACCCCAATGACCACGTTAATAAAAGCCAATCAACCAACTGTGCTTACCCTACTGGTTTCCGCATTGCGGTATACAACAGCATCCTGAAACTGATTGATTCTATTGCCTATCTAAAAGGTGCGTTTGAGCTAAAAAGCCAAGAGTTCTCTGGCATTTTGAAAATGGGTCGTACTCAATTGCAAGACGCCGTACCGATGACCGTAGGTCAAGAGTTCCGCGCTTGGGCGGTCACCATTAATGAAGAGATCCGCAACCTAGAGTACACCTCTAAACTGCTGCTTGAGATCAACCTTGGCGCAACAGCGATCGGTACTGGCCTGAATGCGGCGCCGGGATATCAAGCGGCGGCGGTGAAACACCTTGCTGCGGTGACTGGCTTAGCTGTGGTACCAGCGGAAGATTTAATTGAAGCAACCTCTGACTGCGGAGCTTACGTTATGGCGCACGGCGCGCTAAAACGCCTTGCTGTGAAACTCTCTAAAATCTGTAATGACTTGCGTCTTCTTTCATCTGGCCCTCGCGCGGGTCTAAACGAGTTGAACCTACCTGAACTGCAAGCTGGGTCTTCCATCATGCCTGCAAAAGTAAACCCTGTGGTGCCTGAAGTGGTCAACCAAGTGTGCTTTAAAGTACTTGGTAACGACAACACTATTTCCTTTGCCGCAGAAGGTGGCCAATTACAGCTAAACGTGATGGAACCTGTGATTGCACAAAGCATGTTTGAGTCAATTGAAATTCTTTCAAACGCCTGCATAAACCTTCGTGACAAGTGTGTTGACGGCATCACTGTCAATAAAGAAGTGTGTGAAGCTTACGTATTCAACTCTATCGGTATCGTGACTTACCTTAACCCATATATTGGCCACCATGAAGGTGACATCGTGGGTAAAATTTGTGCGGAAACGGGTAAGAGCGTACGTGAAGTGGTGCTTGAGCGAGGCTTACTCACCGCCGAAGAGCTCGATGACATCTTGTCCGTCGAAAACTTTATGCGCCCTCAGTACAAAGCGAAACGCTACGAATAATCAAAAAAGGCTCTGATTCAGAGCCTTTTTACTTTCTACAAGTTATTAAGTGAGAAAAAATTGCGTTACATCATGGCGCAAAGCATACCGTTCAATATCGCTGAACCTGTAGAATGACCCTATTTTTCATTATCTTTAGGAGTATAAGATGTTCTTAATTGAGTTCCTTATCGTATTAGGATGTATCCTAATTGGTGCAAGGATTGGTGGTATTGGGCTTGGTGTGATGGGCGGTATTGGCCTTGCTGTACTGAGCTTTGGATTTGGCATGCAACCAACCAGCCCACCGATTGATGTGATGTTGATGATCATGGCCGTGGTTGCAGCAGCAGCCTCAATGCAAGCGGCTGGCGGTTTAGATTATTTGATCAAAATTGCCACTAACATTTTGCATAAAAACCCTCGCCACATCACTTTCATCGCCCCTTTGGTAACTTACTTTTTTACAATGATGGCTGGTACAGGTCACGTGGCCTATTCAGTACTGCCCGTAATTGCTGAAGTGAGCCGTCGCAGTGGTATTCGCCCAGAACGTCCTTTAGGTATGGCGGTGATCGCGTCACAATTTGCGATTGTAGCTAGCCCAATTGCGGCCGCCGTCGTGGCGTTAGTCGCCTTCTTAGAACCACAAGGCATCACGCTAACGGATGTGTTGATGATCACCATCCCAAGTACCATTCTTGGTTTGGCTTGCGCGTGCTTATTCGTCAATAAAATCGGTGTTGAGCTGAAAGATGACCCAGAATATCAACGTCGCTTGCAAGACCCAGAATTTCGCGCAGAGATGGAACAAGAAGTATCGATTGCTGATATTCAAATCACGCCACAAGCGAAAAAATCGGTCGGGCTATTTTTGTTCGGTGCCATTGTGGTGGTGGTGATGGGTGCATTGCCTAGCTTGCGCCCACAATTTAACGGCTCAGCCATGGGGATGGCGCACACGATTGAAATCGTGATGCTGTCTATCGCGGCGCTGATCATTTTACTGTGCAAACCTGACGGCAACGCCATCAGCCAAGGTTCCGTATTCCATGCAGGTATGCGTGCTATCGTGGCGATCTTCGGTATCGCTTGGTTAGGTGACACCTTCATTGCTGGCCATGGTGCCATGGTCAAAGAAGCGGTCTCTGGCTTAGTGGAAGTCGCACCATGGACATTCGCGTTCGCGTTATTTGCTCTGTCGGTGATGGTCAATAGCCAAGGCGCAACAACAGCCGTGTTAGTCCCTGTTGCAATAACCTTGGGTTTGCCACCAGCCATTATTATTGCGGTTTTCGTTGCCGTTAACGGTTACTTCTTCATTCCAAACTACGGCCCTATCATCGCATCTATCGACTTTGACCGGACTGGTACCACTCGTATTGGTAAGTATATTTTCAACCACAGCTTTATGCTCCCAGGCTTGTTAAGCATGGTGTTTAGTATTGGTT
>NZ_NDIO01000398.1:0-2767 GCF_002241085.1 Vibrio sp. V03_P4A6T147 | reverse complement strand
CTTCAATGCCTTATCAGAAGAGCAGCTTGCTTAAATGTAAGTGAAACATTCAGAAATGAGAGATATAGGTATGAATCGTATTACTTTGTGCGCCGCAAGTATTGCAATGGCTCTTTCGGGCACGGCAATGGCAGCACCAGCAACCCCTAGCGTCGATGTCTATGGGTCGAATAATCTACAGTTTTCTAAAGTTGAATTAGCCATGGAAAGCACGGCTGGTTATAACCAAATGGTCAAATATTATGATCAAGCGCCGATTGCCGTTAAGTTTAACCAATGGAGTGGTACAACAGGCAACACGTATAAAATCTATTTTGATGGCGCACAGGTCGCGACAGGCCCAATCACTGGCAGCCAAACCACCGCAAACTTCAGTTATGCACAAGGTGGTGTTTACCAAATGACAATCGAAGCTTGCGACGCGACAGGTTGCAGCAAAAGTGCACCCGTTGAGATAACAATTGCCGATACCGATGGCTCACATCTCAAACCTTTGGTGATGAATATTGATCCCAATAACAAGACTTACACGACCGATAAAGATACGGTGGTTGGAACCTACTTTGTTGAGTGGGGCATCTATGACCGAAAATATACGGTAGATAACATCCCGGCTGATAATCTGACGCATATTCTATACGGCTTCATTCCAATTTGTGGCCCTAACGAATCATTGAAATCCGTTGGTGGAAACAGCTACAACGCGTTGATGACCGCATGTAATGGGGTGAATGATTACGAAGTGGTGATCCATGACCCTTGGGCGGCCTATCAAAAGAGTTTCCCGCAAGCGGGTCACCAATACAGCTCTCCGATCAAGGGCAACTATGCCATGTTGATGGCGCTCAAACAGCGTAATCCAGACCTCAAGATCCTTCCTTCTATTGGTGGTTGGACACTCTCTGACCCATTTTTTGATTTTACCAACAAGGCCAATCGCGATACTTTTGTTGCTTCAGTGAAGAAATTCCTAACCACTTGGAAATTCTACGACGGTGTTGATATCGACTGGGAATATCCTGGAGGAGGTGGTCAAGCAGCGGATCGCGGTGACCCAGTCAATGATGGCCCTGCGTACATTGCGTTAATGCGTGAACTGCGTGCCATGCTTGATGAATTGCAATCGGAAACTGGTCGTACTTATGAGCTCACGTCAGCAATTGGTGTTGGTCATGACAAGATTGAAGATGTTAATTATGGCGAAGCCATTCAATATATGGATTACATCTTTGCCATGACTTATGACTTTTATGGCGGTTGGAATAACGTATTAGGCCACCAAACCGCGCTTTACTGCGGATCATTCATGCGCCCTGGTCAGTGTGATGGGAAAGGAGTAGATGAAAATGGCGAACCTTATAAAGGCCCAGCTTATACGGCGGATAACGGTATCCAGTTACTGCTAGCACAGGGTGTCCCTGCTAATAAGTTAGTCTTAGGTGCGGCTATGTATGGCCGTGGCTGGGAAGGGGTGATGCCGGCTTCATTAAGTGATCCAACCGACCCGATGACAGGGGTAGGTAACGGAAAATTGAAAGGCACTTCCGCGCAAGGCGTGTGGGAAGCGGGTGTGATTGACTATAAAGGCATCAAATCATTCATGTTAGGGGCTAATAATACCGGTATTAATGGCTTTGAATATGGATACGATGCACAAGCTGAAGCACCTTGGGTTTGGAATCGTACAACGGGCCAACTGGTTACTTTTGACGATAACCGTTCAATCAAAGCCAAAGGCGCCTATGCTCGAAACCTTGGTTTGGCCGGGTTGTTCTCTTGGGAGATTGACGCTGATAATGGTGACATCCTAAATGCGATGCATGAAAGCTTAGCAGGAGGAGGTACTACACCCCCCGCGAACCGCGTGCCCACTGCAAATGCAGGTGTTGATCAATCGGTGGTTGGTCCGGTGAGTGTTGTTCTTGATGGCGGTGCATCAAAAGACAGTGATGGCACTATTGTCAGTTACGTGTGGCAGCAAACGGCGGGCACAGCAGTGAGCTTAGTAAACGCTAATTCTGCACGAGCCAGTTTTGACGCGGCCGAAGTGGTACAAGTACAAACGCTGACGTTCAAGTTGACGGTCACAGATAACAAAGGCGCAACGGCTTCTGATGTTGTGACTGTAACGGTCAAACCTAAAGCAACTGAGCCTGTGAACACGCCACCAGTGGCGGTGATTACTGCGCCAAGCAATGCCAGTGCTGGTGAGGTTGTGGTGGTGGACGCTTCCGCTTCAAGTGACGTCGATCAAGACACCTTAACTTTCGTATGGGATGTACCTACAGGCCTAAATGCAACCATTCAAGGTGCGAGTGTTTCGTTTGTTGCTCCTGAGTATACACAAGACACCACGCTAAGCTTCACTGTAACTGTCAGTGATGGTAAAGCGGCGGCCTCTGCAAGTGCATCGGTTATCGTGGCGAAGAAAGATTCTGGTGGTGACACTTGCAGTAACTTGTGGGATAAATCAGCGGTTTATACTGGCGGTCAACAAGTTTCTTGGGCTGGTAAAGTATGGGAAGCCAAGTGGTGGACAACTGGCGAAAACCCATCGACTACTGGTGTGTGGGGAGTATGGAAAGAGATTGGCCCTGCGAGTTGCCCAACAAGCTGATTGCTTTAATAAACCAGTTACCTCAATAAGCTAACGGGTTTTAATAAACTTTTTATTGCAAACAATGACTTCAAGCCTCGTTCTAACACGAGGCTTTTTTGTGCGTTTTTCTATGTTTTTTCATTCATCACTTGCAATTCAATATTTTTG
>NZ_NDIO01000151.1:0-2768 GCF_002241085.1 Vibrio sp. V03_P4A6T147 | reverse complement strand
GCAGCAACCCTTGATAAAACACAACAAATTGTATTCTGGAAGGTCGATTTTGCACATCTTTCAGCGTATAAATGGAACTTTGCGCTGCTCAGATAATGACGCTGAGCGGCTTAGAATTGATAACTAATTAGAGATTGGGAAATTCATTATGCGTAGCCATTATTGTGGTCACCTGAACAAGTCCCTCGCAGGACAAACTGTGGAGTTGTGCGGCTGGGTTAATCGCCGTCGTGATTTAGGCGGTCTTATCTTTATTGATATGCGAGATCGTGAAGGCATCGTTCAGGTGGTGGTTGATCCAGATATGGCGGATGTATTTGCAGTAGCTAACCAACTGCGTAATGAATTCTGCATTAAGTTAACTGGTGAAGTACGCGCGCGTCCAGAAAGTCAAATAAATAAAGAGATGGCGACTGGCGAAGTAGAAATTCTCGCGAGTGGGATTTCGATTATCAACCGCAGTGATGTTTTACCACTGGATTTCAACCAAAAGAACTCAGAAGAGCAACGTCTAAAATATCGTTACTTAGATCTACGCCGTCCAGAAATGAGTGATCGTATTAAGCTGCGCGCTAAGGCGTCTAGCTTTGTACGCCGCTTCCTTGATGAACACGGTTTCCTCGATATTGAAACGCCAGTTTTGACGAAAGCAACGCCAGAAGGTGCGCGTGATTACTTAGTACCAAGTCGTGTGCACAAAGGCAGTTTCTATGCACTTCCTCAATCGCCACAACTGTTTAAACAGTTGCTGATGATGTCAGGTTTTGACCGTTACTATCAAATCGTAAAATGTTTCCGTGATGAAGATTTACGTGCTGACCGTCAACCAGAATTTACTCAAATCGATATTGAAACGTCATTTATGACGGCAGATCAAGTGCGTGAAGTGACCGAAAAAATGGTTCGCAACATGTGGCTAGAACTACTAAACGTTGATCTAGGCGATTTCCCTGTGATGCCATACAGCGAAGCGATGCGTCGCTATGGTAGCGACAAGCCGGATCTGCGTAACCCACTGGAATTGGTTGATGTTGCAGACCTTGTAAAAGATGTGGATTTCAATGTTTTCTCTGGCCCAGCTAATGATGCTAAAGGACGCGTTGCGGTTATTCGTGTACCGGGTGGCGCGGCATTAACTCGTAAGCAAATTGATAGCTACGCTGAGTTTGTTGGTATTTATGGCGCGAAAGGTTTGGCGTGGATGAAAG
Source organism: Vibrio sp. V03_P4A6T147 (assembly GCF_002241085.1). Classification (NCBI taxonomy): domain Bacteria; kingdom Pseudomonadati; phylum Pseudomonadota; class Gammaproteobacteria; order Vibrionales; family Vibrionaceae; genus Vibrio; species Vibrio sp. V03_P4A6T147. The sequence goes on along the minus strand of NZ_NDIO01000151.1, from coordinate 1,560 downwards.
TCAATGACCGCGCTGCTGGCTTAGAGGGTGTTCAATCTCCGGTCGCGAAATTCCTTTCGGCTGACATTGTGGAAGGCATTTTGGCGCGTACTCACGCTGAGTCTGGCGACATCATTTTGTTTGGTGCCGATAAAATAAAAGTGGTGACTGAAGCCTTAGGTGCGCTGCGTTTGAAATTGGGTAAAGATCTTGCGATCACCAATGAAAATTCATGGGCTCCACTATGGGTTGTTGATTTCCCAATGTTTGAGGAAGATGACGAAGGTAACTTGCATGCTATGCATCACCCATTTACCGCGCCACTTAATTTAACCGCGCAAGAGCTGCAAGCCAACCCAGCGGTTGCAAATTCAAATGCTTACGACATGGTATTAAACGGCTATGAAGTGGGCGGTGGCTCGGTGCGTATTCACAATGCTGAAATGCAATCTGTGGTGTTTGATATTTTAGGTATCGATGCGCAAGAGCAACAACTGAAATTCGGCTTCCTATTGGATGCGCTGAAATTTGGTACGCCACCACACGCAGGTCTTGCATTCGGTCTTGACCGTTTGGTGATGCTGTTGTGTGGTACGGAAAATATTCGCGATGTGATTGCCTTCCCTAAAACAACCGCAGCCGCTTGTTTGCTAACGGATGCACCGAGTCTGGCTAACCCAGCGTCGCTCGAAGAGTTGGCGATTGCGGTGACGGTCGCAAAAGAAAAAGCGCAATAAACGCAACGGTAGCAGGGTGGCGAAAGTCACCCTCTTTTTTGCCCCCGCGTAGGGTTATCCTTTTTTATTTGAGTGAACCTTGTTCTCTCGCCAATTGACTTAGTGACAGGAATCTCTCTTTTGGCTCAAATGTATTTCTATTACTCTGCGATGAATGCAGGTAAATCAACCACTCTTCTACAATCTTCTTTCAACTATCAAGAGCGTGGTATGACGCCCGTGATCTATACCGCCGCCATCGACGACCGTTATGGTGTTGGTAAAGTAAGTTCAAGAATAGGATTGGAATCAGACGCCCAGCTTTTTACCGCTAAAACGAATTTGTATGATGAGATCAACGCACTGCACGAGCAACAAAAGCGTCACTGTATTTTGGTTGATGAGTGCCAATTCTTAACCAAAGAGCAAGTCTATCAATTGACTGAAGTGGTCGATAAAATCGGCATTCCGGTACTGTGCTATGGCTTGCGTACCGATTTCTTAGGTGAGCTATTTGAAGGGAGTAAATATCTACTTTCTTGGGCCGATAAGCTGGTGGAATTGAAAACAATTTGTCATTGTGGCCGTAAAGCGAACATGGTCATTCGCACCGATGAACATGGAGTGGCGATTGCCGAAGGTGATCAAGTCTCTATTGGTGGTAACGATAAATACGTGTCGGTATGTCGTCAGCACTATAAAGAAGCCTTGGGTAAGTAAATTCATTACTTCTGCGCCTTGAACAAATTATTCGATAGGGAGGTTTAAGCCTGTCTCTTATACACAAATCCCCAAGCCTCTGCTTGGGGATTTTTTTGAACTAATTTTATGTTTCATGATCTGATCATCTAAGCAATAACAAGGA
>NZ_NDIO01000301.1:0-2780 GCF_002241085.1 Vibrio sp. V03_P4A6T147 | reverse complement strand
AAGCAGCACCAATCGATTCAGAGGCTGAAGGATGTATTATTAGTCGTGAAACTGGTGCTAAATACTGTTTAAAGCCTGGTGAACGATCCGGCTACTCTTTACCGCAGTGGATATATAATCATGCCGTTGATGTGCTGGCACCTAGCGGCATCTCCGTTATGCTTAGCGATTGGGATAATTTGTCATACAACCGCCTAGCAATGTTTGATGGTTATACCGGTAATGATGAACTTAAAAATGTAAAAGCTTATAATGGGCAGATATTAGATTTTTCACATCCTCGTTCAATGCGTGTGCTTGCTTCAGACACGTATCCAGAAGCCTGTATTATTAGTCGTAAGAGTGGGGAGCGTTTTTGTCTCAAAGAAGGAGAGCGCTCAGGTTATTCTCTGCCTGCCTATATTTATGGGCATGAAGTTGATGTGGAAGCTCCGAAAGGTTTAGGGGTTATGCTCAGTGATTGGGATAATCTTTCCTATAATCGCCTTGCAGTTTTTGGTGGTGACACAGCAAACTCTCTGCTCAACGCGGTTAAAGCCTATAATGGTGAAATTCTTGATTTTTCGCATCCTCATTCGATGCGCGTCGTTCCTTATACCAAACCAATAGATGTTATTGAAACAAACTTGAAATGGTCTTGGGAACGTAGCCAGTTCAAACCTGAATTTAATCAGGTTATGGCTACACCAGTGGTTGCACAACTCAATGATGATAATCATGATGGTAAGATAGATAATAATGATGTTGCTGACATAATTGTTGTTACATTTGAAAGTAACAAATATAACGCGGGAGGCATTGTCAGAGCGTTAAGTGGCGTTGATGGTTCTGAACTTTGGTCCTACTCAAATGGCGGTATAATTGCGGATGCTCGCTATACTCCTGCAGTTGCTGATCTTGATAGTGATGGTTTGGTTGAAATCGTTACGACAAGTTTAAATAGTGCATATATCAACGTGCTTGATATTGAAGGTAATATCAAAAAACAAATCGAGAAGACAAAGACGGGCGGTGGTGCATCAGGCAATATCACTTTAACTGATCTCGATGGTGATTCCTCGGTTGAGATACTTTCTGCCGATGGGGTTTATAACTACGATACGGGTTTAGTATTTTCCCATTCTTGGACGCCATCTTCTATCAGTGGTGATTTTGATGGAGATAAAGTTCAAGAAATATTCATGAATGGTGACCTTTATAAAGCCGATGGTTCTTTAAGCTGGCAATATGATAAGAAAGATTTCGCATGGTTTTCTTCTCTTGTCAATCTTGATGATGATGAATTTCCTGAAGTTGTAGTGTCAGTTCCAGCTTCAGTGGCAACTGCGCAAAATAGCCGATTTGCAGTTTTAGAGCATGACGGTTCGGTGAAGTGGGAAATTAATAGTATGTCTAACCCTGGTGGCGGTGTTCAGGCGATCTCTAACTTCTTAGGTAAGAAAATAACGGAAACTAGTAAGTGGTCTCATGTGTTTGGTTACACAGGACATAGCACCGCATATACGATTTCTGTTAATAATTCTGACCCATTATTTGTTCGTTCTGGGGCCGCTATCGATGCTATTGGGATATCACGTAACGCTATTACTGGCGGTAATGGTGGTAGCTTTAATTCCCCACTTCAATTAAATCAAGTTGCTTCAATTGATATTACGTCGGGTAAGTATTGGTGGGGTGGAGAACATGTATTGGCTCTAGAATTCCATCTAAAAAATGGCTCTACAGTCTTCATGGGTTCCAAACATTATGCCTTTTCTAAAAAAACTGAACGTTTACAGATTCCAGAAAACAGCAGAATCCGTAATATCAAAGCATGGACTGCAGGTTGGTTAATCGATGGTTTGCAATTTGAGATAGTATCAGAGCAGGCTAACAACGATGTTAAAGGTATCGTACATGCTGGCTATACTGCGGTTGATATGTATAACAAAAATGGTGAATTAATTTGGTCTGTACCAAATGATGACCGCACTAGTGGTAAGATTGGCGTTTCTGCTTACGATTTTGATGGTGATGGTGTAGATGAAGTTATCGTTCAAGATCAAATGCGAGTTCGTATTTTAGACGGTCAAACTGGGAATGAAAGAGCTATTATAGCAAACTCTTCAGCGACCTTATGGGAATATCCTATTGTTGTAGATCTTGCTGGTGACAACAATGCAGAACTGATTGTTGTTGCTAATGATTTTGATAAAAACTATGTCGTTAATCATGGTGTGTTTGTTTATGAATCTGCTGATGTATCCAAACCTTGGGCCAATGCAACTCGCATCTGGAACCAGCATGCTTTCCATCTGACGAATGTTACTCAAGATGGTGTAGTGCCTACAAATGCGACACCGAGTTGGTTGAGCCATAATACATACCGTTCGAGTACATTACGTGCAACGGTGGGTGGTGAGTCTCCAATTTGGGGTTACTCAAATACTCAGCAATCGCAACGTGTCGTGACGGCGGATAACCAGATGTATCTGCGTTCTGGTTTTGCGATCGATGCGATCGGCACGACGGCCAATAACTTGGTGGGCGGCCCAGTACAAGGTACTAACGGTGGTGTGCTAAGAGCACCGATTACTCTTGATCAATTGCAATCCGTGGAAGTTACCTCTGGTCTTTATAACTGGGGTGGTTACCACATAGTGGCGATTAAGTTCACGATGAAGGATGGCTCTAGCGTGTTATTGGGTTCAACCCACTATGCGAGCAACAAAAAAGTTGAAACGTACACTGTGCCGAAAGGTAAACGCATCAAGCAGATTAATGTTTGGACAGGTGGTTGG
>NZ_NDIO01000356.1:0-2782 GCF_002241085.1 Vibrio sp. V03_P4A6T147 | reverse complement strand
GGATAAGGAATTCCCATACATAAGAAAAGGCAGTGGATTAACATGAAAAAAACATTATTAGCACTAGCTATTGCGAGTATCTCGGCGTCAGCATTCGCAGTGGAAACTACTTCTCAAAACGCCAAACCAGTATTCGAATTTGATCCAGTTCATAAAGATCAGTTTTCTGTTTCAGGTGCTTGGGGCATTGGTGGTTATTACGATACAAAAACTGATGCTCTGTATGATGATTGGGCTACTGCACTAACTGTAGCTGTTAACTACAAAAATAACCGACTATTGGGTTATCTCGAAGTTGACTTGGAAATGAATTACAGTACTGACGAAGCTAAACAACCGATTCAATCAGGTCCAGCAACAGATGTAGATAAAGCATGGCTTGGTTTTGATACTGGATTTGGTGTTCTGTCATTAGGTTGGGAAAATGATACAGCTCTAGATAAAGTTGATGGTGCTGGTGACCAAACGTACGAATTCGGCGCCTCAGCTGGTGATGCATCTGATGGCTTCAATGTAATTAAATTCGAAGGTTCTACTTCGGGTTTTGCTTACGGTATTTCTACCTCTGAAACGGACGATGATCGTCAAAAGGCTGATACTGCTTACAACGGTTATGTAGGTATCGAACAGTCTTCATTCAACGTTTATGCTGGTTATGAGACTCGTGATGATGCTGACTACAATGTTACATCTGTTTCTGGTAATGCTAAGCTTGGCGATGCGCTAACTATCGGTGCAAACTTCTGGATCGATGAAGGTGCAACTGATGTTAAAGACAATACTACTAATTTAGAGAAAATTGGTTACTACCTATCTGCTGGTTACGCTGTTTCTGATAGTGTTACACTTGCTGCTGGTTATGCAACCAACACCACTGAAGAAGACGGAAAAGAAGATATCGATCGTAGTTATGTAAACGTTGCTGCTATGTATACTCATAGCGACAAGATCGACATGGGTATCGATATTCGTCAAGACCTAGATGTTAAGAAAGGTGAAGACGAAGAGACTTATGTATTCGCAGCTGCATTCTACAAATTCTAATCGAAAGCTTCCCCTATAAAATAAGGCCAATCGTATGATTGGCCTTATTTCTTATATCATGACCCACAACACTTCTTAAATTTCTTGCCGCTACCGCAATGACATGGGTCATTTCGTCCTAGCTTCGTTGGTGTGTTCTCCTGTGGAAATTCACCGTCAATGTAGAACCAGATACCATTTTCTCGTATAAATCGTGAACGTTCTTGCAGACAAAATTGCTGTTGATTCTGTGTGTAATAGGCTTTGAAATGAACGAAGCCTTCATTTTCGTTGTTGCGGATACTTGCGGAGATGACGTCTAGCCCACACCATTGACTGTTGATTGATTCTTCAATCGCGTCGCGTTGCTGTGGTGCATTGCAACTCGGATGATAGGTATTGATGACAAAATCAACCAAGCCTAGAACATGGGCACTATAGCGGGCTCTCATCAGTTGTTCTGGATAGATGGCTAAAGCTGAATCACTGTGGATTGGTTCACAACAGTGTTGGTAATCTAAATGGCTACCACAATAGCATTGGTTCATAAATCCTCTCAAATTGCCCATGCAGATAAGACGGGGAAGTTTAAGGAGATCTAAACTCGATGTCTACTCAGGAGTGGACACCCAGTAAATCGGCTGTCCATTTCACAGCTTCGTTGTAACACTCTTTCACCACGGGCTCTTCGATACTTAATGCATGAGCAATTTTCTCAACCTTTTGCCAGTCAGCCTGTTCATAAGCTCGAGTTAATTCAAGTACCAGACCTAACTCTCCTTTCCCTTCTATTAGTGCAAGTTTAACGTATTCGTCGATAGGCATCTCTTCCATGATACTTTCTAAAGGTTGATCAAGTAGGCTATCGAGTAGCGAAAACATTCCTGTCAGGAAGGCCGAACCGGGTTCAACGTTCATTTTTGCTTTCACACCGATCAGCTCGCAATATCTTGCCCTTTGAATGGATAAGCCATACAAATAATCCGGTTTAGATTCTTGCGTCGAAGCAATCGCAACCAAGGAGATAAACTTTCTCAATCGTTGTTCACCGAGATAGATCAGCGCTTGTTTAAATGAATGGATCTTTGAACTGACTGTCGCGGATGAGTTAACAAAGGTTAACAGTTTATAAGACAGGGTCAGGTCGGTGGCGACAAGCTCCTCAATGGCTTTGTAATCGAGGTTAGATTTGGCTATTTCTTTGAACAGTTGCACCACAGTAAGAAATGCAGGCTCTAACGCTTTGCGCTGTAACATCTCTGGTTTGCTAAAAAAGTAGCCTTGAAAATAGGTAAAGCCCGCCTTTTTAGCTTGCTTAAACTCTTCATAGGTTTCTACTTTCTCAGCAAGGAACTCAATTTTCGTCGCACCAAGTTTTTGAATAAAGCGAGCGGCTTTTTCAAGGGGAACGATACGGATGTCAAATTTGATAATTGACACATAGGGGAAGAAGACGAGCCAGCCTGAACTGGGTACAAAGTCATCAAGCGCAATTCGGTAACCAAGCTTCGCCATCTTTTTAATTGCTTCTAATAACTCTAAAGTTGGTTCGCAATCTTCCAATACCTCAACGACCAAGTTTTGCGCAGGAAAAAGCGTAGGCACGAGGTTAATCAGGCTTTGATAAGGAAAATTGACAAACCCTAAATGCTTACCCAGCGTATTGTAATGAGTGGATAAAAAATGATCAGAGAGTAACCGGCTCGTTGCTAAGTCTGGGTCTATATCTGGAAAGGTGTTCTTAGGACCGTCTCGAAAT
>NZ_NDIO01000278.1:0-2787 GCF_002241085.1 Vibrio sp. V03_P4A6T147 | reverse complement strand
CTTACAGAGAAATACCCCCACATCCCCTCATCTCACCGACAAATTCAGCCGCTAGTTAACATATGACAAAGTTGCTTGGTAATTAAGGTACGACAGAATCGCTCGATGATCACAAAGTCTTGACCATCCGCTGAAACACGTTTCTGGACAGAACTTTCTCTGCGATTTGACTAAATTAGCATTTAATTAAATACACAAAGTATTGCAAAACCTCTAATTGAGTGGCTAATTAAATTCATCCACTACATAGGTGTTAAGATGCAAAAAACGAAAACGCTTATAAGAATTTAGCCAACTGTACTAATACCTTATCGATTGCATTAGCTACCTGAGCTAGCACTTTAACCTTGTCTTCCGCGCTCTTTAAAGCTTCCTTCGCTCCTTTCGCTTGATTGATAAGCTCCTTAAGACTTCCTTGTCCTTTAGCGAGTGTGACCGAATTGCTTTCTAGTATGACCACATTGTAGGCATAAATTTGGTCACCCAGTTGTTCGCATTGTAGTAACAACGGCTCATCTTCTGGATCTAACATGACGGAGTCAAGGTAGCTTTGAAGTTCGTCATACATACTTTCCAATTCAGCGTATACAGTGTTGTGGCTATGGTCCATTAGTTAGTCCTCTAGGCTATCGCGAAACTCTTTGATCGCATCGATCTGTGTCTTAGTAGATTTGAGCGCTTTCTTGGCCGCGTCCTTCGTTAAGTCGTCATCATTTTTTAAAGATATGACTATCGATTGGTTCAACTTTTGAATATCCACTAAGGCACGTTCAAGTTTTGCAAACTTCGCATCTAGCTCGTTTATACGTACTCTGATCTCATAAGCTTTCTTGTAAGCATCAGCTCGCTCTTCAAGTGAATGATAGAACGTCACACAGCGTATGTTGTCACTGGTTTCACAGCGATTGGGGTTGTTGAGTAGATACAGGCGAATACGCAGTTCTTTTTCCAAAGAAATCCTTGTCGCTTTCTTCCAAGAGTCCAATTCACCCTCTAATGATTTAAATGCGCTTTGAACTATATTCTCTGAATCAATGACGATTTTCTTTAATAGGTCATAACGCTTTTTCTCCGTATAAGCACGCGCGATTGCATTCACGCTAGTTGAGAGTAATTCAACGTCGTTTACATCAATCTCTCCGACTTGGGGCATCCGGGATAGAGATACCAACGACGAATTTAGCTTCTCCGAGTATTTATCCAGAGCTTCGCTTCTATCGTCGGTCGCAAGCAGATAAATACTCTGGGAAAATGTATTCAAGTTTTTGAGTAGAGCCTCTTGACCGGCATTGTTGATGGTAGAAATATTTAGGTCTGAGCCAGTGACACCATCCCGTGTTGCTTTCATCAGTTCAGCGTTAATGCGCGCGTCATCGGCAGATTCATATACAGCGATTAGCGCGTCTTGAACTTCTGTAGATTGCTTGGCGTACTCTCCCACCATTGTAATCGATTCATTCGATGCACAGCCACTAAGGCCTATCACTACCAGCGAAGCCGTTGTGATAAACCTCAACCTTGTAACAGCGGAGACTTTAAACCATTTAGTCATGTATTTTCCCTTTTACTATTAAGGAGTGGACGCACTAAGCGATACAAATCCCGTACTTAGGTAGGACATCTCTGATCACTTCTATGCGATAGGTTTTGAGCGCATCATGAAAGAGTTTCCAGTCTGAATTTAAAAAGGATGACGAGTAGCGATAAACAAATTTACCGTCTTGTGTAAAACCTTGCCCCCTCGCCTGTTGCTTCCAACTGTTCTCTCCATCCTTGTCAAACGACAAATCGACTGCAGCAAAGCCAAATTTTCCTTCTCGCAGCCACTCAAGCCACTTGGTATGGCGAGCTTCACCATCTTCATCATCTATGGTTGTTAAAGCGTGTTCTATTAAAGAGCGCTGCTGCGTGGTCAAACCTGGTTGATTATCGATATTGATCTCGGCGTCACCATGTTTCCAACATTGCAATGCTTTGCACATCGCATCCGCGGCTTGTAGAAATATCAAGGTATTGTCTCTTACTACGTGTTCCCCTTCTCCATTTAGATAATTCCAAGAAGTGTAAGGTCTATCAGGAAAAGATAGGGCCGCACCATGGCCAAGAGGAGAAGCAGCAGATACCCCACCACTAAACAAATCATCTTTAATTCGTTGTAACAGAGAGCTGGAGGACGATTCGAGGTTATCTACTTTGTTGTAGTCGTGGATCACCCCAGCAAAACCTTGATGGGCGAAAGTATCTGCATAAACATGCATGGCAATCCCCATCAGATGAACGCCGTAGGGCTTATACCAATGTGTTGCCACCATTCTCAGCATATCTCTTGCAACAGCGCTGTCTGGTTTGCAAACTAGCCGATGTATAAACCTTCCATCTGGTTTAACGTTTGAAGGAAAGCCTTGGTTGCCTGGAAGAAAGTGAAATGGTATCCATACCTTATGATTTGCAAGCTCTTGCGTGTTTCGATAGTCGAGCATTTTGTGAGCAGATACAATACGGTCGTACATCGCACCATTATCAAAATGGATTGGCTTATCATTTGTGGCCTCATCTACATATTGAGCCGAATACGCTACTTTTTCAGCGTCGGTATGCTCAATCCCCGCATACCGAGCGATAACGTAAGTTAGAGTATGATGTCCATCTATTTGCATTCGGGCCTCCATTGGCATGACTATTACATTAAGCATGCTGCAGCGAATAGAGTCACAACCGCCGAATGGCTAAACAGTATCAATCTCGGCTTACTTGCGTTTTTTGAACGGTCTGTTTGTCACTGCATAC
>NZ_NDIO01000086.1:0-2789 GCF_002241085.1 Vibrio sp. V03_P4A6T147 | reverse complement strand
GATTTTTATGGTTCAAGTGCCAATTATGCTCGTAAAGAGAGCGGTTACCGAGAAAAAGCACTTAAACTTTACCCTTGGGTGTGTGGCAATTGCGCGCGTGAATTCGTTTATTCAAATTTACGGGAATTAACTGTGCACCACAAAGATCACGATCACACCAATAACCCTGAAGATGGCAGTAACTGGGAGCTTTTATGCCTCTATTGTCACGATCATGAGCACTCTAAATATTCAGACCACGACCGATTTGGCGCTGAGCCTGTTGCGAGATTAGACGATCATCAAAGCGCGACCTATAACCCCTTTGCCGATCTCGCCAAACTGATGAAAAAATAACGCGGTTAGCCACTAGATCACATACGCTTTAGTGGCTTAACCACGCTATCCAATCCTTCAATTTTCAACGCTAAGCAAAGTTGCAGCAAACGCCCGAGCTCCCCTTCAGGGAAGCCCTTCTTATCAAACCACAGCAAATACTCTTCTGGTAAGTCGATAAGCGCTCGCCCTGCATACTTACCAAACGGCATTGGCATACGCGCAAGTTTAATCAGGTTCTCTTTTTCTAACATTTTGCGTCTCACAAACTGGCTAAACTTGTTTAAGTCCAACCAGTTTATGTTTCTCAGCCACTTTTGGGTACTGATTTATCGCATAACGCTGTAGGTGGATAAAAATATAATCAATATGAATCAGATGCGGTGTAGTAGTTTTCTTTAAACGCTAAGCTTCCCCACATAGCATTGGCATGAGCACGTTTAACCACTTCTGGATCCAACTCTTTTTCTGTCAGGGTATCTGATTTAAAATCATATTGATAAGTAGAAATACCTTGCTCAGGCCGAATAACAACCAGTTGGTTGTCTGCTGTCATATAGCCATAATTTTTATCTCGTTGCATCATTACTCGCTGCTTCTCAGCAGGAACATCATGAGTTAAATCGAACCCAATCATTGGGTTTTGGCTACTGATACCGGCCAAAGAAAGCAGTGTGGGTGCAAGGTCAATTTGACTAACTAGACGATCGTCAATGCGGTGTTCAATGCCGCCACCAAAAATCACCGCTGGAATTCGAAAGTAATCGACTGGTACAGGCTGATTACCCTGTGTTCTAGCATCATGATCTGCCACAGCAACAAACACCGTGTTATCCCAATATGGTGACTTTTTCGCTTTTTCAATGAACTGTCCAAGCGCATAGTCTGCATATTTCACCGCATTTTCCACCGTTTGCTTTGGCTCATTATACGGTTCAATCACGTTGTCAGGGTATTCAAATGGGCTGTGGTTCGATGAGCTAAAAACTAAGCTAAAGAACGGTTTACCTTCACGACTCATCTTCGTAAATTGCTGATCTGCCTTATTGTAGAGATCTTCATCTGACACGCCCCATGAACCAACATATTTAGGCGAATCAAAAGTTGGGAAATCTTGCATATCGACAAAACCGTTACCCAAGAAGAAACTCTTCATATTGTCAAAGTGGCTTTCACCACCGTAAATAAATTGTGTGTGGTAATTTCGAGACTTTAATAAATCCGCAATTGAAAAGAAATTCGTTTGGCTTTTACCTAATTTGACCACTGAACGTGCAGGAGTCGGAGAAAACCCAGTGGTCACCGCTTCAATACCACGAACAGAACGCGTTCCCGTTGCGTACAAACGGGTGAATGCCCACCCCTCATCAATCAGTTTATCGATATTGGGTGACGCATCGATACCACCAAGGCGGCTAACATAACGTGCACCGTGACTTTCAAGCAGTAGGATTACGATATTTTTAGGCTGGCCTTGATAGGTCGCTTGGTGCATTGCCATGCTAGGTTGTTGTGCAGAGACAAAGTCTTTATTGTCGACATTCATGGATGCACGAATTTCTTGGACGATCTCCTGCTTATCCATTTTCGGGTAAAACTCGAAAGCACTCGCTTCAGATTTCATCTGTTTGGCAGCAAAAATCGCTGAAAATGAGGAGTTTAACGTTAAATCATTCACCAAAGGGTCACTAGAAAAAGCCACCATCGCCGGATTTAATGGACGGTGTCCCAGTGAAGAACGCGCCCCCAAAATACCAATAGCCACAACAAAAATAGCAATCAGCGGACGCCAATACCATTTAGGAAAGCTTAAGTTCGAAACAAGCTGCTTGCTCCATTTCCAACCGACAAAAAGTGTGAACGTGGAAACTACGGCACCAAGGAAAAGCTCAAATTTATAGCCACTCCAAAGCATACTGAAAACTTCTTTGGGATAAATGAGATATTCGATAAAAATTCGATTAGGTCGCAGATCGTACTCAATAATAAATGGCGGTGTTGCTGCTTCCATGTAAACAATCAACCACAAACCGCCGGTAATCCACACACGTAAAAACCAATGCCAGACCCGACCGACAGCATGATCGCCAGACAGTAGGCTAGATAACAACGCTGGTAAAATGAGCAAATAACAAAGAGAAACAATATCAACTCGCAGACCACTTAAGAAAATGGTCAGCCATCCACCAGCATCACTCACCCGTTCAAAATGCCAGATAGCCAGTCCTAAACGAGAGACAAAAAAGATAACTAGCCCCACCACGAATACGGCAGCAATCGGATAGAGAGGCCCTAAGTAGGGTTTGATTTTATTGAGCATAAATTTCAACAACTATTAAGATTAAATGAATGGTTAGATAATACGTTAAGGCATTGATAAAAGAAATAAGTTCCATTTCATTTTGTAAAACGAAAAACTATCGCCTATTTTATCTTCATGCGTTAAATGTCTTAAGTTTTTCTTAAGATTAATA
>NZ_NDIO01000021.1:0-2835 GCF_002241085.1 Vibrio sp. V03_P4A6T147 | reverse complement strand
AATTTTTATCTCATTTGGTTATAGCATGTGCCGTATTAGTTAAGCTTACCTGTAGAAATTGCTACAAATTTAAGCGCATTTCTGGTTGAGATTTGAAGAAAGAGCGAAAATTTGACCTAAAACAATGGCAGTTACCCAACACTTATTTTATAATGCGAATTAATGTTCTATTACACCATAATATTCCAATAACTAGGGGCCAATCATGAGACTTATCCCGTTAAAACAGGCTGCACAAGTCGGCAAGTGGGCAGCAGCACACATCGTAAAACGTATCAACGCATTCAACCCAACGGCAGACCGTCCTTTTGTATTGGGTTTACCTACTGGTGGTACACCATTGACGACTTATAATGCACTGATTGAAATGCATAAAGCAGGCGAGGTGAGCTTTAAGCATGTCGTGACATTTAATATGGATGAATACATTGGTATTCCTGAAAATCATCCGGAGTCATACCGCTCATTTATGTATAACAACTTCTTCAATCATGTTGATATTCAAGAAGAAAATATCAACTTACTGAATGGCAACGCACCAGATGTTGATGCAGAATGTAAGCGCTATGAAGATAAAATTAAATCATACGGCCGCATTAATTTATTTATGGGCGGTGTGGGTAATGATGGGCACATCGCGTTTAACGAGCCTGCTTCTTCACTTTCGTCACGCACTCGCATTAAGACACTGACAGAAGATACACGCATTGCAAACTCTCGCTTCTTTGATGGTGATATCAACCAAGTTCCTAAATACGCGCTAACGATTGGTGTAGGCACACTGCTAGATTCAGAAGAGATCATGATTTTGGTGACAGGCCACAATAAGGCGCTGGCTTTGCAAGCGGCCGTGGAAGGAAGCGTCAACCATTTGTGGACAGTCTCCGCACTACAACTTCACGCGAAATCAGTGATTGTATGTGATGAACCATCGACTCAAGAACTAAAAGTGAAAACCGTAAAATACTTTGCGGAATTAGAAGCAAAAAATATCGAAGGTTTCTAAGTCTCTCCCAGCAGAGAAAGGACATTCATAAACAAAAGGCCTGCTAACATCAGCAGGCCTTTTTACACTTTGTAGCAAATGGGACTTTCTATCAAATGGGGAAGTGCGAACGAAATCGGTAGTTGAATTAACCTTCAGCAGCGATTTTCGCTTCTTTTAATTCAACTACTTGTTTCTCCGGGGCAGGGTAGGTTACTCCATTAAAGCGCCCACCTTGTTCAATGCTCAAGTCGTCGCTATAAATAGACCCTGTGACGCTCCCTTTGCTTAAAATTTCAATTTTAGTCGCGTGACATGTGCCTTGGAACTCGCCATTAATGATGATGTGGCCTGCGTACAGTTCACCATTAACCGTGCCTGTTTCACTAATGACGATGGTTTTATCAACGTGCAATTGACCTTCTACCGACCCGTCAATTTGAATGTCGCTTTCTAACCTGAGTTCCCCACTAATGGAACAGCCTTTTGCGATGAGAGTTGTAGCTGAGTGCTGACTCTTAGCTCGACTTTGTTTACTAAAGATTCCCATCGGATACCTCTTACCTTACTAAATATCGTTTCAAAATCATTCACGCCCCAATCAACAAAAGGTCTTGGATCTAATGAACGGCCGACAAATCGAATTTCATAGTGCAAATGTGGGCCAGAAGATAACCCACTGTTTCCAGAATAAGCAATTAAGTCGCCCTTCTGTACAAAATCGCCCCCTTTCACGGCAAATTTTTGCAAATGAGAATAGGAGCTGGTAAATCCATAAGAGTGCTGTAAGCGTAAAAAATTGCCTGACCCTTTATCACTGGCGCGAGTGACTTCGGCAACGCCATCGGCTGGTGCATAAATTGGCGTGCCTATGTTAACCGCAAAATCTTGCCCGCGGTGAATTTTGACGTTGCCGGTCACAGGATGAATACGCTCACCGTATCCTGACGAAATTCTCGCATTATGCACAGGTGCACCGCTGGGTATTTGGGTCAGCATCACCATTCTAACTGAAGAAGTGATAGCGGCGGTGTCTAAACGTGATTCTAATTCCGCTCCGCTTTCATCCATCCCCAATACTTTTTCAAGATCGCCGAGCCTGTCTGAAACAACCTGCATCTTCTCTTCTCGTTCGAGCAAGTCATTCTCTAAGCTGTTTTTTAGCTCCTTTAAAGAGGTGACTTCTTCGGTCAGTGACATCGACTGGCTCTCTAACTCTTGTTGCTTAAGTTTAGCAAAATCAACTTCATCAAGAAGGTAATAGATAACGCCGCCAGTGGCGAGAATGCTGGCAACCAGCACATAGCCAAAACCTTTTAAAAAATGTCGGAACCATTTACCGAGATGAAAGTGCTTCGTCCCATGGATGGATGAAACGGAAACAACCACTCTTTCTTTCATGAATTCGTTCACAGCGTCTATGGTTAACAGTACAGCCGATTCTAACAGGGAATGCTCAGGGTCAAAACATTTTGCGTTGTAAGGCTATACTCGTCCCACCTCTTATTGTTCGGTTTGTGAATTGGAGCGTATCCTTGGCCTGCTTTTAGAGGAAGATCCGATGTTGTTAGTAAAAAAAGCCATATTAATGTATGAGCTCATATTAATATGGTTTTGTGTATATAAGTTACAAAATAGACAATATGGAAGTGGTGGCTTTATTTTGATTAGTAAAATAAAGATGTAATTGTGATTTTCATCACTTTTGGTTCTTTAATTTTTAATAATTAAAGTGAAAGTGTGATTTTAATCTCTTTTTTATTAAAAGTTAAAATTCAAAAAGTATGACATTGATCGTTTAGATCTTATTGACAAGTTGTATTTTTGTTTTTTGTTGTAAATTTACATGT
>NZ_NDIO01000390.1:0-2836 GCF_002241085.1 Vibrio sp. V03_P4A6T147 | reverse complement strand
CCTATTAACTTGATGATTCTTCAAGTAAAAATGGCCACATTTAATCCATGTGGCCATTTTTTATAATCATATCTTTTGCGAATAAGTTATTCTCTAGCTGAATGTGTCACTTATTTGCTGTCATCGGCTTTCATTTTAGGTTAATGCATTGTTTTTTAATTGTTTGAAAATTAAGAGTTGAATAATCACCTCAGTTGCATAGAATTTAACCGTGAGCCGTGCTCACACACTCATTTCACTTTGGATTAACTATTTGCTTGGAGGCGCAACATGAATCATTTCGTTTTTGTTCATACTGTTCGCGTTTCTATCGATCTTACTGCGCCTAAATCGTCTCTTACTACAGACGCCTGTCGTATGTTTGATGATAAAAAAGGCACCGATTTTTAGTTAATCCGTAACCTTGAGATAGGCTGCGGAAAAATGGCAGCTTATCAAAGTGTTGATCCACCTTGTTTGCCCCCATTTTTCCAGCCGTCAACGTTTAGTTTACTACTGGAGAATACTCATGCGTCATTCAATTTATTTACAACTTGCTACTTTACTGGTCCGTGCTGATTTACGCCGTGAAGAGCGTCAATGGCAACGAAATGTTCGCCGTCATGCTTTTGAGCTGCCTTTTAATAGCCAACACTTGCTTAAAGATATTGGCTTAGAAAGTGATGGACGCGCTATTGGCGTTTCAGTCCCTGACTCAATTAAAGCTGAACGTCATATTCGTCATCTTCGCCGTGTGTTAAGTATGCGAATAACAACGTAAAACGAGGGGCTAGTGGCTTCGCTAGCCCCGAAGATATCTACGGACAAGGGTTGGAGTAAGTCGTCCCAATCTCTTGAATTTTAAGAAGCAATTCATTACTGAGTACGACATCTAAACTATCGATATTTGTTTTCAACTGCTCTAGGTTTGTCGCGCCAATGATATTGGATGCGACAAACGGACGTTGATTGACAAACGCCAACGCCATCTGTGCTGGATCAAGGCCATACTGGTTAGCAAGCTCAACATAAGCGTGAGTGGCTTGTACACCTTGCGCCGTAAAATAGCGAGAAAAGCGTTCAAATAGGCTGCACCGAGCACCGTCAGGTCTTGCGCCATTTAAATATTTACCACTCAGGCAACCAAACGCCAGTGGCGAGTAAGCCAGCAGTTGGACACCTTCGAAGTGGCTAATCTCAGATAAGCCAATTTCAAAGCTGCGATTCAGTAAATTATAAGGGTTTTGGATAGAGACAATTCTTGCTAGATCGTGTTTTTCTGCCAATTTTAGCAACGTCATCACACCCCACGGGGTATCATTTGACACACCGATGTAACGCACTTTTCCAGCCTTGACGAGATCATTAAGCGCTTCGAGCGTTTCGATTAAAGTGACTTCTTCTTGCTGATCAGGATAAGGGTAGTTAAGTTGGCCGAACATGTTCGTTTGGCGTTGAGGCCAATGTAATTGATACAAATCGACATAGTCTGTTTTTAAGCGTCTTAAACTATCATCAATCGCTAAATGAATGTTGCGTCTATCGAGTGACATCTTTTCGCGGATGTGAGGCACGTTACGCGGGCCTGCCACTTTAGTCGCTAACACCACTTTTTCACGTTTACCTGATTTTTCTAACCAGTTGCCAATATAGCTTTCGGTCAGACCTTGGGTTTTACCGTTGGGGGGAACTGGGTACATTTCCGCAGTATCGATGAAATTCACACCTTGGTCTAAGGCGTAATCGAGCTGCTCAAAGGCTTGTTGTTGGCTATTTTGTTCACCAAAAGTCATGGTACCTAAGCAGATCTTGCTCACTTCCAGTGTGGAATGAGGCAGTTTGGTGTATTGCATATTCCTTCCTTGATGCTCTCGCTGGTGGAGTGTGTGACGTTTTTACTATAAGCGAAGATGGCAGTGAAACGGAAACGAATTGTGCAGTGAAAGATCAAACGGTTACGTTTTTTCATGAGCAATAACGAGCACTTTTAAATAAAGTGTTGCTCAAGAATGCTCGCGGTAAATTGAGTTCGAAGATAAAAGCCTCGTGGCAGGGTTTTGATAGGTTTGCCATTAGCACCGTATGCTTCGGTTAATGCTCGCCCGTTTGCCGCTTTTGGCCTGAGCTGTAATACTTCACCGTGCTTAGCGGTGATCTGCTCAACTTTGCCAAGAACGATGAACTCCATCAGTTCTTCCCAATCATTTTTTAGCTGCTGTTCTTGTGCTGGTGAAGGGCTCCATAGCAATGGCGAGCCGACATGGCGCTGGGCTAGGGGGATCTCTCGCTCACCCTCTATTGGGATCCACAGTACTCGAGAGAGTTTATTTCGCACGTGGCTTTGCTCCCATGTTAAACCATGAACACCAGTGAGTGGGGCCACACACACAAACGTTGTTTCGAGTGGTTTTCCAGTGTAACTGATTGGAATACTTTTGAGCTCGATGCCTAATTGCTCGAAATCTTGCTGAGGTTTGCTGCCTGCCGTTGCACCCAAATGCCACTCTAATAGTTGACCGACCCATCCTTTATCTTTTTTTAAGTCAGGGGGCACGCTCATCTTGGCTTCTTCGGCCAGTTGACTAAAGCTTAAGCCTGCAATGTCTTGGGCTCTAAGCATTAATTCATGTTCAGTTTTAGGTGCAGGTTTCATGATACTTTGAATGATAAAAACGCGATTGTAGCAAATTCTTATACACAATGTGCTGTCGTTTCTTTTGCTTAAAAGATCATCGTAATCCAAGTTATCCACAGGTTGATCGGAAAAATATTCCATTTTTTGTTTATCTGTATGCATTTACAGGGTTTTGCTTGAGAGAGTGGGCCTCTTAATCAGTAAATCTTATTTCTACTAGAG
>NZ_NDIO01000345.1:0-17095 GCF_002241085.1 Vibrio sp. V03_P4A6T147 | reverse complement strand
TTTTCGCAGCATCACCCCTTCACCCTGCCCATCACTTACGTTGTCTAAATACCCAAGCAGCTCTTTTTCTGAGTGAATTGATGAATGTTCAATATAGGTAATGTGCGGAGCATTCATGAGTGAGGATAAGTGGATAAGATTGCGGTATCGCTTTTGGTAGTCACCGATCGCTTCGGGCATATCAAACAGCATAAAGCGGATGCTTTGCCACGCTTCATCGGTTGGTATGGTATCCAATACCGTTTGTTGAACGTGATGAAACTGACCTCGTCCAGCCCAAAGCTCTCCTTCTAATGCTTTATTAGGTAATGGTGCAGTAAACCAAGCAGGCGCATTGATCTTATTACCATTACGCGTATGAAGATATTGTCCATTCCAGACGGCGCGAATTCCATCCAGTTTTTCACTTTTCCAGTACTCAGCAACATCAATGCCATGTTGGTAACTATTGGCCGCAGTGACCGGAATAAACATCTGAGAGTTTTCCGTTGCAGTGACAGGAATTGTGTTCAATAAAGCGATGGAGAGTAGCGATAGTTTCAGTTGCATGCCATCAGGCTCGATCAATCAAAATGTGGTACATACTTAACACGTGCCACTCATATGAAAACCATAAACAAGATAAATTGCGATGAAATTCATACTCAATCATCTCTAAAAAACAGCTTATTACATAGACAGTTACGACATGTAGATAGTGTTTTATCAGCCTTTTAAACCTAAGCGTTTTTAGGCTGCACGTGTGTATTCAAGCCACTCCAAATGATTTTGCCCGGCTTTTAAGCCCATGTCATAGCCTATGTTGAGCAAAGGTAACTTCATCGTCAATCTCTTAACGGGAAACCCTTCAGGTGGCGCGATTACTCGAATGATGGCATCAGAAGGTGGATTGCGAATAAATTCAAGTGATTGGTTGTAATGTTTCGCACGAAATAGCATTGATTTAGCCATATTTGGATGGCGTGAAAAGAGTTTTTTCATCATCCACTTACTTTTAGGGGGCGACATGATATAGCTAAGTGGATGTGATAAAACAACCGTAATATCTCGTGCTCCACGGCGATACGCTTCTTTAACAGGGATCGAGTCAGCAACCCCTCCATCAGTGTAGCAACCACCATGGAAACAAGGCGTGTGCTTATAAACTATCGGTAGCGCGGATGTTGCCTCAATGGCCGTGCTCAAGTTTTCTTGAGTCACTCGATAATAATCGGCTTTACCCGTTTCGATATTGGTTGCAACGGCAAAGAAAGGGACTGAGTTAAACAGTTTGTCTTCATCAATCGGATAACGTCGGTTGGACTCATCAATTAGCCAACGCACATCGACGAGATTTCCCCCCTTAATAAAGCGAATTGGGTTAAAAAAAAGACGGTCGGTGGCAAGCTGAGTTACAACGTGATAACTGCGTCTCGGTTGCTGCGCAAGGTAGCCGATTAAGTTTGAAGCTCCAGCTGAAACACCTAATACAAAATCAAATGGGTTATGCTGATGTTGTAAAAAACTATCCAAGACTCCACTGGCAAAAATGCCGCGCATCGCACCACCTTCAACCACTAACGCTTTCATCATGATTCTCTCTCTGTACTTCATCGTTAAACGTTATGGTACGGAAAAAATCAGAAAGACAATAATAGGTTCTCTTTATCACTAAGATAGGCAAAACCGAACCAATGTCAGTCTTGATAATGACGATTCAAAAATCGTAAAAGGTCAGACGCCTCATCATCGGGCAGATGAGGCGCTATGATCAGATATTAGCCGTTTGCGCTTGCTGAACTTTTTGTAAACGAGAAAGGAATTTGATCCATCCTTTGGCATGGCTTGATGGATTTAGGTTTTCAGCTTGCTTGGCTTGGTATAGAGCATTATCGAGTTGATTGAGTTTGTACAGCGCATGAACTCGCGCTAACGCGACATCGGCTTTTTTCTCGCGCGTGGTGACTTTATCCAACGCCTGTAACGCTTCTTTAAATTGCCCTTGCTGGTTGTACAGCAGCGCCACTTGCCAATAATATTGCTCATCCTGTTCAGCTGCTTTTGTCCACGTTCTGATCGCGGCTTGCCACTCTTTGGCCTGCTGCCAGTAAGTGGCTTGCTCTTTCAGTAAAGTTAAGTCTTGATCAGCATCAGATAATGTTTGCAGAACTTGCGCCGCACGTTCTGGAATGCCATTTTGCGCATACAACTGCGCGAGCAAGTGTTTATCCTTATCGGTTAATTCCACACCTTGTAATTTGGCTAACGCTAGACTGTTTAATGCTTGACGACGCTGATCTAAACGCAGATGTAAACCGACTAACTGTCGCCACCAACTGGCTTGGTCAGGCTCCAGCATGATCAGTTTTTCTAAAGTTGGAATGGCCGCCTTCCACTGCTCTAGCTGAAGCTGCGCACCTAATTTAAGTGATAATGGATTTTTAGTATTGAGTGGCGTCACGGTTTGGTATTTATCCAACGCATGCAGCACTTTTTTCCATTGTTCAATTTGGTAGTGGGTCTGTGCGATACGCAACCACAGATCGTCTACTTTTTGTGAAGGCGGAACGGATTTCAATAATTGGTAGTAGTGCGGTAAAGCCTTTTCAAATTGTTGTTCATTGACATACAGATCAGCCAACATACGTTCGGTGGTCCATGCCTGCTCATCTTGCAGCTCTCCACTCTCTACAGCGTACTTGATCTGTTTGATAGCCGCTTTGGGCTGACCACTTTGCCAATAAAACACACCAAGCATTCGGGCGACAAATGCTTTATCGTAAAGACGTGACGTTTCAACACTGCTCAGTACCTCAATGGCTTGAGTGAGGTTCTCTTCTAATGCAAATTGCTGTGCTTTTTGCACTTTCAGGACTGTTGTCGCACTTAATTCGCTCGCATTTAAAGAGAGCGAGCCGATAACAAGTGATAAGCCAATCAATATACGTTTCATCATTTGGCAATTTTAAACTCCACAGTCACGGTTTGTCCCGGCTGCTCAATGGCTTTACCGTCGACAATCTGAGGTTGATACTTCCATTTTTTCAGCGCTTGCATCGCTTCACGCTCAAACATACGTTTAGGATTGGCATCGACGACATTGATGTCGACGGCTTTTCCTGTTGTATCAATGGTAAAGCTTAATGTAACGAAACCTTCTACACCTCGCTTTAGGGCTCGGCTTGGATAAACAGGCTCGACACGATATAACGGCATTGCTTGCTGGTTTGAGCCAAAATCACCAAAGGTTGGTGCGCTAATCGCCACCCCATTAAGCGCGGTATCCAAACCCAAAGCTGGTAAACTAGTGAGTGATGTAGCGGCCGTAGCAGTAGTTTGTGACTGTGTCACTTGTGCTTGCGGTGGCGGCTCAGGCAACTTTAAAGGTTCCGGAACGCTACGTTGGCGACGCTGTAAATCGTGTTCTTGTTCCATCATCACCATGTTAAATCGCAGTGCTTGAGTTGGTTTTACAGCGCGTTGGTTACCGTTATCCACCATCCACGCCATAAAACTGAACAGCGCCAGCGAAATCGCTCCTGCAATTGGCAAAGCAAGCAGTAAACGTCCCATTAACGTTTCTCCGCCGCCAATGCGATATTTTTCACTCCGGCCCCTTTGGCCGCATCCATCACTTTAACAACCGTACCGTTATAAGCATGTTCATCCGCTTGAATCACTAACGCCGCATCTGGTTGTTCGAGCAGCAGATGTTCTAGGGTGGCCTCTACACGTTCAACATCAATCAAGCGTTTGTCGATGTAAATATCATTGGATGCATTGATAGCGACAAAAATACCCGCATCTTTCTGACTCACCGCGTGAGAAGCTTGAGGACGGTTAACCTCAACACCTGATTCACGAACAAATGAGCTGGTGACAATGAAAAAAATCAGCATGATAAAGACGATGTCGAGCATCGATGTTAAGTCTATCTGCGCCTCATCATTTCTTGGCTGGCGTCTGCCTAATCTCATCGCAAACTCCTTAACGATTTTTCTAATTTTAATTCAAGTAGATGACACTTTTTTGCAAGACGAGCATGCACAAACATGCCCGCAAGGGCCGCGACCATTCCGGCCATTGTCGGTAATGTGGCCAATGAAATGCCAGATGCCATCAATTTAGGATCGCTACTGCCTTGATTTGCCATCACATCAAACACAGAGATCATTCCGGTGACTGTGCCGAGCAGCCCTAACATTGGGCAAAGTGTGACGAGCAGTTTTATCATGTTAAGGTTGTGGCGCAGCATCTGCTGTGCTTCACCAAGCCAACCCTCGCGAATGGCATGGGCATACCATGAATGGTGTTCCGCGCGTTGATGCCATTGCTCTAACCACCCTTTTCGATATTTAGGAAAGCTCAATACCACAAACAGTACGCGTTCGATGATCAACAACCAATAAAGCGCCACCACCCCAGCTAGCCACCATAAGACGATACCCCCTTGCTGCATAAACTGCTGCAAGGTTGTTAGCCAGTCATTGCTGAGCAGTGCGCTTGGCAATACGCTGTTCATTACGCCGCATTCCTCATTGAAGCTTGGCATTCTTGCTCTGCTTGCGCAGCAACGAGGCCAATCCCCTGTTTTTCTAAAATAGAGCGAATATTTTCGGCTTGAGAGCTTAAGATATTATGAGCTAATAATAGTGGAATCGCAGAGACTAAACCCAGAACGGTAGTCACCAAGGCCATTGAAATGCCGCCCGCCATTACTTTTGGATCACCGTTACCAAATTGTGTGATCACTTGGAAGGTTTCAATCATGCCGGTCACCGTACCCAATAGCCCAAGCATCGGCGCAATCGCAGCTAATAACTTCAGCATCGATAAGCCTTTTTCCAAATGCGCTTGTTCATCGACCACCGCTTCCAGCAAGCGCAGCTCCAACGCTTCTACGCTGCGATTTTGCTCTTTGTTATAGACGCTGAGCACACGCCCCAATGGGTTATTACCAATTTTCTGTACATCTTTAAGCTGCGCTTTGATCTTGTGGTGAGTCATCACCAATGCGAAGCCGCGATAGAAAGCAATGATTAAACCAATACCAAGCAGTACCAAAATGATGTTACCGACCGCACCACCCATTTGTAGCCGTTCGGCTAACGTTGGCGTAAGGGCTAGCTGTTCAAGCATGATGCCACGCGAAGGATCGACCACTAAGCTTTCGATTTCTCCCGTATTTAGGCCAGAGAAAATAGGCCCATTGTCCGGTTGTTTCAAATAAGCGGTGGCGGCTTGTTTATCCCCGTTCCATTTGACATAACCTTGCTCTGTCACCAAACCAAAGGTTCCAATACGATAAGCGGCCACATTTTTCGTGACACCGTCACCATTGATAAATGCGATCTGAACGCGGCTTAGCTCACCACTGGCGATGATCTGTTCAACATAGCTGTGCCATAACCCCGTCAGCTGCGGCATCGAGGGTAAAGATTTTGCGGCGACAATTTCTTGTACCCGCGATGTATACTGATGGCGATCAACCGCAGTGATGGAAGATTCCAATTCACTGCTTAATGCTTTGGCATTTTGGCGTACCACACCAAACAGCTCTCCAAGGCTTCCTGTTTCTAAGCGAAGCTGCTCTTCTAAACGTGCTAGTCGGTTTTCATTATTACTGAATTGCGTGCTTAGCTTATCCGCTTGCGCTTGTAAATCTTGGCGCTGAGCTTCTAGCTCTGCTTTGGCGCGGCGTAGCTGCTGTTCGGTTTGTTTAAAACCCGCTTCGCGTTCGATATTGTGCTGCTGCTGCTGTTTGTTTTCCACTTTAGCGCTGCTGACTAATTCCGTAGAAGCAAAGCTGTTGAAAGCCAATAGTGTTAAACAGAGTGATGAGAGAGAGAAAACCATCTTCATTTGCTTTGCTCCTCTACTAACTCAAGTGAAACAGGAACCGTCATTAAGTTCGGTGTGATTAAATTGTTGGCCATTTTGAAAGCGGTATCTAAATCGGCATATAGCCCACTATCGACATCGGTCCACTGGTGCGAGTTTTGGCTCCAGGTCCAATACTGTTTGCCATTTAAGCTACGAGCCACCAGCGATAAACGGCCAACGTATAAAATGTCAGCTTCAATGGTTTTGTTTTCATTGAGCACCACTGCGCCTTGATAAACACCCAGTTTAATCCCGTAATCAATTTCGATTTGGTACGCTTCAAGAATACGGCGGTATTTTTCAGCATCGCTGACATCCGATCGCACCATCATCGATTCCAGCTTTTCTAAACGCTCTAAACGCGTTTCGCGCTTTAATGGTTTGTCGTTTTCGATTAGGGTACGTAGCCCGTCGATCATCTGATACATCAAAGGAACGATGCCTTGGCGAGTCAGTTTTATCTCATCAATTTGTGACGATAGACTTTGCGCTTCCTGATTCTGGTTTTCCACCAGCGATGCCAAATGATTACGATAAATAGTGAGATTTTTCACTTCTTCTTTTAACTGATCGATGTCAGCTTGCATCAGCAACGCTGATTGAGAACTGTGATTGATGTTCTGTTGGCTGGCGACTGAAGCCGAATTGGTTTTATTTTGGATGGCATTCGCGTCACTGAGTGTAGAAGCATTTACTGCGAACAAACTGGTAGTCGCCACCAAGGACAAGCTGATTTTTAAAAGATTCATAGACGTTATTCATTACCTTCAACGAAGTGTTATCACCTTGTTGATAAAAGCTCTCATTATCATCAAGGATCGCATTCTAACGATTTTTTCCGGTGCAAACAACCACAGTATGCGGCGAACACTCTTTGTTGATGAGTTTTAAAGCCACCTACCCTTTATTTACCTTTACTGACCCCAAATTGCCAAACAGACTTCATTAAACTTTTGACTTTTATTTTGACCACTCGCCAATGTGTGATGGGCCGTATAGGTGCGGTATTTAGCAGGTGTTGGTAGGTTTTTTCGCTCAAACGCCCCTCTTTGCCGTGTGCAAGAAGCAGTGTTTCTGGGTTGAGCTTGAAGATCCGTTCAAGTGACTGGCGATATTGATTGGGATGGAAAATAGGAAAAGGGGCAATCAACTGCTTTTTCACTTCAACCATTAAATCAGCAACATACACAATGCCTTGCTGTGCATGGTAGACAGACAAATCTCGGTCGGTATGCCCTGGAGTTTCTAAGATTTGCCATTCGTTAAAATGAGGAATAGTGTCGCCATCGTTGAGCTTAATATCAGGCTTTAAGACACGTGGATACCATAAATTCTGCCGCGGGCGGCCTAGGCGATTCGCCATCCAACGCGCAAGCGCAAGATCGGCTAGATGCATACAAAATCCGTCCAAACCACGATACCAATCATGATCTTTATTGGCAGAGATGATTTTACAACCCGTTAATGCACGCAATTGATGAGCTGCTCCAGCGTGATCTGGATGCATGTGAGTTACCACAACGGTATGAAGATGAGAAAAAGGACGGTTCAGTTCATTCTCAATGAAGTACTGCAACGTAGGAATGTCCGCTCGACTTGCACCGTCTAGCAGTAATAATCGTTCTGGATATTCAGCAAGATACATATTCTGAATATAGCCTTTGATCGTATGTAGCTTCACCGTTATCCCTACTTGACAGATCAGACCTCCTGCCTGATGTTGGATAAGCATAGCATTAGCGAAAGTGATGTCCAAAGCGCGTCGTCTCTCATTTCCATCAATTTGAAGACAAAATAGAAGGCGCGCGCTATGCTGAGCCGGTTTTAATTGTGTAGAGATAACGCTATGAAGCCTATGATTATTGGCCACCGCGGAGTGGCCGGCCATTACCCTGAAAATACGCAAGTGAGTGTGCAAGCCGCTATTGATTTAGGCCTAAAGTGGGTTGAAGTGGATGTGCAACCGACTCAAGATCACATATTGGTTGTTTGCCACGATCACACCATTGATCGTTGCAGTAATGGTAAAGGGCGCATTGATTCTTATACGCTTGAGCAATTACAACAGTTCGATTTTGGCGCTTGGTTTGATCCTCAATTTGCAGGCGAACCGATCATGACATTAGAGACGTTGCTGACACTCGCAAAGCAGCACAGCCTTGGTTTAAACATTGAAGTCAAAGTGGATAAACACGATGTTGCTCAAGTCGCTGCTCAGCTTAAAGCGCAACTGGATCAATGTGGATTACCGAATGAACAGATTGTTCTCTCCAGTTTTAGCCACGCTATCATGCGCGAGCTTTATCAGCATTGTCCGGGTTATAAATTGGCGGTGTTGAGCGAGCGATTAACGCGTAAAGATAAGCAAGTGTTAGCCGAAATTGACGCCTTTGGCTGTAACCTTAACTATCAATGGATCAGTGCAAAGCACATTGCCGAGTTACATCAAGCGGGTTACCAAATTTGGTGCTACACGGTGAATAATCCGAAAAAGTTCAAACATCTCAACTCGGTTGACGCCATTTTTAGCGACGATCCACAGTGCTTTTTGTAAGCCTGCAAGCGTTTAGCTGACTGGTAGAATCTCTTTATTGAGAATGATTCTTCATAATGCGCCACTCTTCCACTCTTCCACTCTGTCATCACTCAATAATATGGATGATTTCCTAAGGTACTCTCTATGATACTTGACTCATCGTTATGGATTTGGATCCCGCTGCTTTTTGCCGTTATCTTCAGTTTTCAAAAGCAGTTACGTCCAGCATTCACCTTGCTAGCACTGTCGTTAGTCGGCGGATGGTTCACAGACCGATTATCGTTAATGGCCCTGCTGTATGTCGCCATTGGATTATGTGGTGCTTATTACATCCCACAACTGAAAGGCCGCTGGAAATGGTTTGCTCATGGTGCGTTGCTATTATGGGCAATTGCACTGCTGCTGCATGCTATTCCTGGTTTTAATAACCCTAAAGTGCTGGATAATGTGGTGGCTGGTGCCAATAGTGCCCCCTTTCGTCTCTACTTGAACCTAGATAAACCTATGGTATTTTTTGCTTTGCTACTCGCTTGGCCGCCACTCCTTGGCAACCATCAAACCATTCGTTGGGCCGCGATCGGTAAAGTGTCGATTCCTCTTTTTGCTTTGCTTTTTGTCGCATGGGCGCTTGGCGCGATTAAGCCCGAGTTATCTTTACCGACTTGGTGGTGGCTCTTTGCTCTCAATAATTTGCTTTTAACCTGTGTGGTGGAAGAAGCATTTTTCCGGGGCTATTTACAAAAAGCCGTTAGTGAAAAATTCGGTCTATGGCTCGGTATTGCGCTCGCTAGTACCCTATTTGGTCTTGCGCATTTTTCTGGCGGCGTGACTTTGGTTCTATTTGCCACATTAGCTGGTATTGGCTACGGCGCGATCTATCATCTAAGCGGGCGTTTATGGACGGCTGTACTCTTCCACTTTCTCTTTAATTTTTCCCACCTTATTTTCTTCACTTATCCAGTATGGGTACAGCGTTAAAACCTTTAAGCCAGCTGAAGTTTTCGCTAGCTTTTTTCTTTTTATCAGTCGATGAAATACCTTATTGATAGTTTAGTGACAACCGTTATGAACAACTAAGTATAAAACGAATTGTTCTCATTATTCCTATTTTTGGCCTAGGGTTTATGGTCAACGTCATGTTGATAATAATACTCCAGGGAGGAGAGAATGAACCAGAAACAAACGTTATTGGCGATTGCGCTAGCAGGCTGTTTCAGTACCGCTTATGCAGAAGAAAAGGTGTGGATTTCCATTGGTGGTGACGCGACGCAAACGGCGCTTCGCTCTGGAGCCCAAAGCCTATTACCTGAAAATCTTATCAATCAAACATCAGTATGGGTTGGGCAAGTACCAGTAAGCGAGTTGGCGACGCTTTCACATGAAATGCACGAAAATCATCAGCGATGTGGTGGTTATATGGTCCACCCTTCTGCACAAAGTGCGATGAGTGTCAGCGCAATGCCGCTGAATCTAAACGCTTTCAGTGCACCGGAGATCACTCAGCAAACCACCGTTAATGCTTGGTTGCCATCAGTATCAGCGCAACAAATCACCAGTACCATCACCACCTTAACCCAGTTTAAAAATCGCTTTTATACTACCTCGACTGGTGCTCAAGCATCGAATTGGATTGCAGATCATTGGCGCTCACTCTCTGCGTCACTGCCCGCAAGCAAAGTAGAACAAATCACACATTCAGGCTACAACCAGAAATCGGTAATGCTCACAATTACAGGCTCTGAAAAACCTGACGAATGGGTGGTGATTGGCGGGCATTTAGACTCGACACTTGGTTCTCGAACCAACGAAAGCAGTATTGCGCCGGGTGCGGACGACGATGCATCAGGTATCGCGGGCGTGACAGAAATCATCCGTTTGTTGTCTGAGCAAAATTTTCGTCCTAAACGCAGCATCGCTTTCATGGCTTACGCTGCTGAAGAAGTGGGCCTTCGAGGTTCACAAGACTTAGCCAATCGTTTTAAAGCCGAAGGTAAAAAAGTAATGTCTGTGATGCAGTTAGACATGACTAACTACCAAGGTTCACGCGAAGATATTGTGTTTATGAGCGATTACACCGACAGTAATTTTACCCAGTATTTGACACAACTATTGGATGAATATTTACCGTCATTAACCTATGGATTTGATACCTGTGGCTATGCCTGCTCTGATCATGCCTCTTGGCATGCGGTTGGTTACCCAGCCGCGATGCCTTTTGAATCCAAATTTAATGATTACAACCCTAATATTCATAGCCCGCAAGACACTCTGCAAAATTCCGACCCAACAGGATTGCATGCGGTGAAATTTACTAAACTTGGATTGGCTTATGTGGTTGAAATGGGTAACGCCTCAACACCGCCTACGCCGAATAATCAACTGAAAAATGGCGTACCTGTGAACGGTTTATCGGCTAGCAGAAATAGCAAAACCTGGTATCAATTCGAACTGCCGGAAGCGGGTAACTTGAGTATTGTATTGTCAGGGGGAAGCGGCGATGCCGATTTATACGTTAAGTACCAAACTGATGCCGATCTACAGCAATACGACTGCCGTCCTTATCGCAGTGGCAATAATGAAACGTGTCAGTTCTCCAATGCTAAACCAGGCCGCTATTCTATTTTGCTGCATGGATACAACAATTACAGCAATGCAAGTTTAGTGGCGAATGCTCAATAAACAGCGCAAAGAAAAGCCAGCCGCAAGGCTGGCTTTTCGATTAACTCTCAGCATCGGGCTGGTTTTCTGGTGCAGCGGCAATAAACGCCGGATGAGCACGAAGCTCAGCAGTGATTCGTTTGATGATCGGAAACTGCGCCATATCAAGATTAAAGCGCTCCGCGTTATACACTTGTGGTACTAAACAAACATCCACTAAGCTCAGTTGATCACCAACACAGTATTCTCCTGATACTGTCGCCAATTTCTTTTCCAAGGCATAAAACCCCGTGGCTATCCAATGCCGATACCAGTCTCCTTTTTGACTTTCATCGACGTCCAGTTCACGCGTTAAATATTGTAAAACTCGTAGATTGTTCAGTGGATGAATATCAATAGCAATGTCTTGCGCCAGTGCTTTAACCTGATATTTCTCTTTACCTGATAACGGAACCAAACGGACTTGGGGATACTGGTCATCCAAATATTCGATGATGGTTAACGACTGAGTAATGCAATGTCCGTTATCTTCCAGTACCGGAATTAACTCACTCGGGTTGAGAGCGCTAAACTCGGTTGAATGTTGCACTCCGCCCTCCTTAACTAAATGGATAGGAATCGACTGGTAATCGAGCGCCTTGAGGTGAAGTGCGATGCGTACTCGGTAAGCGGCTGAAGAGCGCCAATACCCATATAACTTGAGGCCACTCATGACCCTTTCACCACGCGTTGATCGATTAAACCAAACAGGCTGTTCCCTTTATCATCACGCATTTCTAACGTTATCCTGTCACCAAATTTCATAAATTCGGTACTTGGTTTACCGTCCCGAATGGTTTCAATCATCCGCACTTCTGCAATGCATGAATAACCGACTCCCCCTTCAGCAATCGCACTGCCAAAATCGGTTCCCTGTTTATTGGAAACTGTACCAGAGCCAATAATAGTGCCCGCGCACAAGGGGCGCGTTTTTGCTGCGTGAGCAATTAACTGTGGAAATTCAAACGTCATGTCCACGCCAGAATTGGGGCAACCAAATGGTTTATTGTTATAGGTTGATAGCAATGGCAGGTTGAGTTTTCCGCCGTCCCAATGGCAGCCTAGCTCATCGGGTGTCACAGCGACAGGAGAGAATGCTGAGGACGGTTTGGATTGAAAAAAACCAAATCCTTTAGCAAGCTCTTGCGGGATCAAACCACGCAGCGATACATCGTTAACCAACATCACCAATCGAATCGCTTGCGCCGCTTCACTTGGGGTTGCACCCATTCTGACATCATCGGTGATCACGGCCACTTCGGCTTCAAAATCAATTCCCCATGCTTCATCTTGCATTTGAATATCATCACGCGGTCCAAGAAAAGCATCCGAACCACCTTGATACATTAACGGATCACTCCAGAAACTTTCAGGGATCTCTGCTCCTCGTGCTTTTCGTACTAACTCAACATGGTTGACGTAAGCAGAACCGTCGGCCCATTGATACGCTCTAGGCAGCGGCGAATGACACAAGGTTTGATCAAACAGCATCTCTTGCAGCAATTCGCCTTCATTCAGCGCCGTATAAATTTCGCTGAGCATCGGTGCGGTTTCCTGCCAACGGTCTAAGGCTTGCTGTAAATGCTCGGCAATCTCAGGCACAGCAACGCATTTTGATAAGTCATGGCTGACCACAACCAATAACCCATCTCTTGTGCCGTTTTTTAGCGTAGCTAACTTCATGTCACTTCCTTATTCTTATTCGTTTATTCGCTCTTCCAACTGTAGACGTACTGTTGATTTTCAACCTGCTGCGCCGCCTCACTAAAGTGTAATGCATGCCGCGTATCAATCATCACTGCCACTTCATCGGTAAATTTTTTCTTATGCTCTTGCCCAGCTTGGAACGCTTTCGGATGTGGGCCATGGGTAAACCCGGCAGGATGAAAAGTGACCATGCCAGCTTCAATATTATCGCGGCTAAAGAAATCACCCGCATGGTAGAAGAGCACTTCATCGTAATCATCATTGTTATGATAAAACGGAACCTTTAAAGCGCCGGGGTCACTCTCAATCGGCCGAGGCACAAAGGTGCAGACCACAAAACCTTGGCCAACAAAGGTTGTGTGAGCGGAGGGCGGCAAATGATAGCGGTGCGACATCAACGGCCGAATGTCTCGCCAGTTGAGTTTCACCACAGAAAGATCACCGTGCCAACCTACTGCATCTAATGGGTTAAATGGATAAGTAATGACGCTGATTTTCTCATGACGTTTTAAATGAACTTGGGTGGTCTTTTCTGAATACTGCGCTTTAAACTCTGGGTTAATAGACGGGACTTGCAAAACCGCAGGATCGAATATGGCGTGGTTCCCTACTAGCCCTTTTTCTGGCAAAGCATACGCCGCATCCGTATTCTCTATCATTAGAATGAACATCGGCTCACTTGGCTCCAGCCGCCAATTGGTTGAGCGCGGGATCAACACATAATCCCCTTGTGAAACGCTCAAATGCCCGTAATCGCAATAAAAATCAGCGCTTCCTTGATGAATAAAAAGTAACTCATCACCATCGGCGTTACGCACTAAATGATCCATCGCTTGAGCCAGCTTCCATACTCGGACTTTACATTGTGCATTATGCAATAGATGCGGCACGCTCCATGGTGAACTTTGCTTGGCTTGCTCGATCAAATTAAAATTAAAGGCTCTCGGCCTTAACTCACCTTGCCATTCACTCCACCCAGTCGGTGCATGTTGGTGATGGAAATGGGCCGCAGGGCCAAAAAAACCACTGCGCCCTGCTTCTCTTTCATAGATAGCCTCTTGCGGGAAGTCGGCATGAGCTTGGTTTGAACATACCCCTTCCCGATGAGGAAATGTGATCCATTTATGCATCGCTGAGTACTCCTCGCCGAATTTGATCTTCTTCAATCGACTCAAATAACGCTTTGAAATTACCTTCCCCGAACCCTTCATTACCTTTACGTTGAATGATCTCAAAAAAGACTGGTCCAATGACGGTTTGAGTAAATATTTGCAGCAAAATTCCATCTTTCATCGGTGCGCCATCAATCAGGATCCGCAGCGCTTTTAACTGATCAACATCTTCTTGATGCCCTTCAACTCGATCACTGACTTTTTCGTAGTAAGTATCCGGTGTCGGCATGAAATCCATCCCTCGCTCGCGCAGAGTACGCACCGTCTGGTAGATATCATCAGTGGATAAAGCGATGTGTTGGATCCCCTCACCATTGTATTCACGAATAAACTCTTCTATTTGTGATTTATCGTCAGACGATTCATTGATTGGGATGCGAATTTTGCCGCAAGGCGCTGTCATTGCACGGCTAACTAACCCCGTTAGCTTCCCTTCAATATCAAAATAGCGAATTTCACGGAAGTTACCGATCCGCTCATAAAAGCCAGACCAAACGTCCATGTGGCCTTGTTTGACGTTATGCGTTAAGTGGTCAATTTCGAACAGACCAACATTGGCGTCGGTCATTCGTTGATTAGCATCGGCATAGAACTTGAAGTCCACATCATAAATGCTCTGGCTACCATAACGATCGACAAAATAGAGCAAGCTATCGCCAATTCCATAAATCGCAGGAATACTCAGCTCCATTGGGCCAATTTGTGTTTTGTATTCTCGCCCGCCATTTGCCTGCACATGCTGCATGGCGACAGATGCATCATGAACGCGAAACGCCATCCCACACACTGAAGGTCCATGCACTTTGGCAAACGCTGCAGCTTGGCTATGGGGTTGAGAGTTAACGATAAAATTAATATCCCCTTGACGATATAACCACGCCTCTTTTGAGCGGTGCTTGGCTATCTCAGCAAAGCCAAGAGAAGTAAACAGCTCTTTTAACTGCGCGATTCCAGCGGGATCAGCCGCGGTGTACTCCACAAATTCAAAACCGTCTGTTCCCAATGGGTTAAATGTTGAGGTCATCTCGCGCTCCTTTTTTGTTAACGCTTGTGTTGAGTATTGCGAACATGGCGTAATTTTCAGCAAAAATGAACCCTATAACGAAAAACGGTTTAGCGGAGAACAAATAGTGTCGATGTAATTAAAATGTTACACAAATCTATTAATGAGCAGTAGGATAGTAAATTAGCGAATTTCACAGAGATGATTTATTTTTATTACACTGAATATTAAGCGATTTTTCTTAATCGGCCACGTTAATCACAAGTCAATCATAACCAGTTGCTCAGTAAAGTGAATAGCACGGCGTAACATTTTAGCTACATTTATTAAAAGCCGACACTGCCTCCGGCAAAAAACACACAATCGGGCGAGGTGTTAGGCGCACATGATTTTTATATGCCGAGCTACACGAACAAAACATTAGGCCAACACAAGTGAATCATTAAGTTAAAAACAATAGCCATTGGCTATATATAAGCGAAAAATTCGGTTGTTTTGTCGTGCTTCTTTGATTTATCGCAGAACATCGCGTCATCCACACGCGATATGGTATGGCTTCTGTTTCCTACGAGATAACAAAATGACCATGATAAATGAACAGCGCTTGGTTGAGCACTTTCTACAACTAATTCAAATTGACAGCGAATCGGGTAACGAAAAACAGATTGCAGAAACGCTGTCTGAACAATTGGGTGAGCTTGGTTTTTCAGTCCAAAAACTGCCCGTACCTGAACATGTTTCCAATGGCTTTAACCTTTATGCTCGCCTAGCAGGACAACTCGATGACAGTGTCGTACTGAGCTGTCACATGGATACCGTCAAACCGGGGATTGGCATTACACCCGTCATTGAAAATGGCGTCATTCGCTCTAACGGTGAAACTATTTTAGGCGGCGATGACAAATCGGGTATTGCGGCCATTATGGAGGCGATCCGAACGATTAAAGCGCAAAAACAACCTCATAAAACCATTGAAATTGCATTCACCGTCCATGAAGAAGGCGGGCTACAAGGCTCCAAACACTTTGATATGTCTCATATTCAATCGGCTAAGGCGATTGTACTCGACACTGGTGGTCCAATAGGAACCATCGTTAAAGCCGCCCCAGGGCAGCAAAAAATCATCGTTAATATCAAAGGCAAACCCGCACACGCAGGCCTTGCTCCTGAAGAAGGTATTAGCGCTATCGCCGTCGCAGCCGATGCGATTACCCAAATGAAATTGCTGCGTATTGATGAGGAAACCACGGCGAATATCGGCCTTGTTCATGGCGGTGGCGCAACGAATATCGTCATGCCTGATCTTAGAATTGTCGCTGAAGCCCGCTCATTGAATGATGATAAGTTGAGCCTACAAGTTGAACATATGGTGTCAACCTTTCAGGCCGCGGCGCACAAGCATGGCGCGCAGGTTGAGATTGAATCTATTCGTGCTTACAACGCCTTTGTATTGGATGAAGAGCATCCGCATATCGCTGCGATCAAAAAGAGCTTTGAATCGGTTGGGATTGCACCAAAAACCAAACGTACTGGTGGAGGCAGTGATGCAAACAACTTTAACGAAAAAGGATTAGTGACCGTCAATTTGTCAACGGGCATGGCGAAAGTTCACACCACCGAAGAGTATATTGCGATCAGTGATATGGTGAAGATTGCAGAATTCCTAACAACGTATTTGACCGAATAAGCCTTACGATAAAACAGGCCTCATTTTCGCGAGGCCTGTTAAAGAAACATTGGTGGGATTTGTATAAATTATAAGCCTATATTTTCCGTTAGCGCTTTGATTTGTTCTAAATCCATGCGGTGAACTTGGATCATCTGATCGATTTGGCTAATTCTTGAATTCGCTTCATCTTGCTTATCACATGCGTCTGATTTTGCATCCCACGACTTACCTTCTAAGTAGACATCACAATCGGTTTTGAGCGTTTTGAGCTTCGGTACTAAAGTTTCTTTCTCTTTTTGCAGCGCTTCTAACTCTTGCTTAATTTTCAATTCACGTTGGAACAGTTCGCGTGAACGTTCAAAAATCGTTGCCTGCATATCGGCTTGCCGATTTAATTTAGAATTTTTGTTCTCAACTTGCGCTAGTGTATTTTCCTGTGTATTAAGTTT
>NZ_NDIO01000281.1:1678-2848 GCF_002241085.1 Vibrio sp. V03_P4A6T147 | reverse complement strand
TTCATCACCATAACCATTGGACTTTAATAATAATATACTATTTCCAGATTAATAGCCTTGTAGCCTACAACATTTTCTGGAGTTAGTTAGCGATGTGATCGTTGTTTGCAACGAAAATAGTACTTAAATTACCTTATATCGATGCAAAACGATACAGAAGAAGAACTGTTGGCGCTATAAACTCGAAGCGATTACAATGCCAAACTTTGTTTTTGGCTGTAAGTTTAGCCATTGAAACTGACTGAATTGGGATATCTAAATCATGACTCACCCTTGTAAGCTATCAGTAGCCCCTATGCTCGATTGGACAGATCGCCACTGCCGATACTTTCATCGCTTGCTGTCCTCGCAAACGTTACTGTACACCGAGATGGTCACGACAGGCGCGATCATTCATGGTAAAGGGGATTTCTTGGCTTACAACGAGGAGGAACACCCAGTAGCGTTACAATTGGGTGGTTCGAATCCTCAAGACCTTGCTCATTGTGCCAAACTTGCCCAGCAGTACGGGTACGATGAAATCAACCTCAATGTAGGTTGCCCGTCCGATCGCGTCCAGAATGGTCGTTTTGGTGCTTGTTTAATGGCTGAGCCGCAACTGGTGGCGGATTGCGTTGCAGCGATGAAATCAGTAGTTGATATTCCGGTAACCGTGAAGACGCGCATTGGTATTGATGACATGGATTCTTATGAATTTTTGACTGATTTTATTTCATTGGTATCAGAGAAAGGGGGCTGTGAACAGTTTACTATTCATGCGCGTAAGGCGTGGCTTAGTGGTTTGAGCCCAAAAGAGAACCGTGAAATACCGCCGTTAGATTACTCACGGGCATATCAGCTGAAAAAAGATTTCCCACATTTAGTCATTGCTGTGAATGGCGGTGTCAAAACCTTAGCTGAAGTCAGTGAGCATTTACAGCATCTTGATGGCGTAATGATTGGACGGGAAGCTTATCAAAGCCCTTATTTGTTGGCGGAAGTGGATCAGACCATTTTTGGTATGGATACGCCGATTAAAAAACGTTCTCAAATTATTGAAGAGATGTTTCCTTATATTGAACGTCAATTAGCTCAGGGGTCTTACCTTGGCCATATTACCCGCCATATGTTAGGTATGTTCCAAAATATGCCAGGTGCTCGTCAATGGCGACGTTATATCAGTGAGAATGC
>NZ_NDIO01000281.1:0-1633 GCF_002241085.1 Vibrio sp. V03_P4A6T147 | reverse complement strand
GCGGGAATTGAAGTCGTGCAATCGGCATTAGCAAAAATTCCGAAAGAGTTGAATGTGTAAAAATTACCAACTTAAGGGGTGATTGTTACCAATAAGAGAAAGGCGAAATGACTCGGTGTTATTTGGCTTTTTTTATTGAAATAAATATTGCTTTTCAAGTGCTTGATTGGCCAAGAAACTGTGATTTTTTTAGTCTTGACTTGAAATCAGAGGTGGTAATGACAAGTTGGCTCGATATCTGCTTGTGGTAAGAGAAACGGAGGAAAACATCATGTTTGAGCTTATTTTCTTATTGGTTTTTATTGCAACTTTATTGGCGACAGGCATCACTTTGGCGACTGTGTTTATTGCGACGGTCATGGGCTTTATAGTATTGGCATTACTAGGCATGATTGGAGTGATGTTTAAGCTACTACCTTGGATCATTGTGATTGTTTTGGGGGTCTGGTTCTTCCGTCATGTGGTGTACACCCCTCGCTAATGTGGCAGTCAACGAAACGTTAACTCACTTCAGGAATATGCTACTATCGCGTTCAATTAAGAACATGCATTAGTAGCGAATAAATAGGGAGCAATAGGGATGAATAAACCAATTTGGTTAGCGTTGGTCAGTGTGGCAATGATGATGTCAACCGCATCGGTTCAAGCAGAATCATTTTATCGTGGAGAAGTTGGCGCTGACATGTGGTGGGGCAGCACTAAAATCGACAATACTCGTCGTGATGATGTGAAGACACCTTCAATCCACGTTGCTTTTGAGCATCAGCTACCTTATTTGCCCAATGCGAGTATTCGTTATACCACGCTTGAGGCGGATTATGCATCCTTTGATAAGTACGACTATACCTTGTATTACAATCTGTTAGAGCGACAGTTAATGTCGTTCGATGCGGGTGTTACATTCACTCAATATAGTGGTTCTCAGTATCAAGCACCAGATAGCTTGAAGTACAGTTTTGATAAGACGACTTTTAACTGGTATGCCTATGCCACAATTAAAATTCCCAATACCCAAGTTGATGTGATTGGGCAGTTTGATTTTGGTGATAGTGGCGGAATTAAAAGCGCAGATGTACTAGCGGGTTTGCAGTATTCCATACCTATTCGTGCTGGCAATGTCGCATTGCGTGGCGGCTATCGTGTGATTGATCTTGAATTCACCGAACTTGACCCAAAGACGAAAAACTCATTTGTCTTTGTTGATGGTTGGTTCTTAGGGGCTGAATTTCAATTTTAAGTATCGATTCGATACTTACGCGCTAAATGCACTTTCCATAAAACGCTACCTCTACAAGGTGGCGTTTTTTATAACTGATAATTATATTATTGCGCAATTTCTTAGCAGAATAAGCAAAATGTACCATGCTTAATTCACGAGTGGATAATGTGAAAATGGTGTGGTGATGACGATTACCGAGTTAAGGGACTTGTATCGTGAGAACAAGCTTATCGAAGCCATTATTGAACCTTCTTTCCAAGAAGGGCATTGGATAGTCGAGTTTCGGCATTGCCGTGGTGGGTTCGTGCTATTAACCGATTCTCAGGGTGACGAATGCCAGTATACCGATCTGGATCTTGCCTCTAAATCGGCTATGGAGGTGGGTTTTAAGCAAGTTCGAGTCGAGTCTAAATG
>NZ_NDIO01000249.1:0-2856 GCF_002241085.1 Vibrio sp. V03_P4A6T147 | reverse complement strand
CTTTTATAGGGATTAAACATGCTATTAGCTTCACTCGCGATTATCGCTGGCTTTGCACTGCTTGTCTGGAGTGCAGATAAATTTGTTGAAGGCGCAGCCGCTAGTGCCAACTACGCAGGAATGCCGCCTTTATTGATTGGTATGTTGGTCGTCGGATTCGGTACATCGGCTCCCGAAATGGTGGTTTCGGCTATGGCGGCTATGGATGGCAATCCTGCTCTGGCGCTTGGAAATGCCGTCGGTTCGAATATTGTCAACATTACCTTAATACTCGGTGTGACCGCGATCATTGCACCGATTGCTGTGCATTCAAGCATCATCCGTAAAGAACTTCCCATTCTTTTACTCGTCACGCTTGTCATTGGCGCAATGTTGTGGAATCACCATATCAGCACATTAGAAGCCTGGGCGTTGATTGGTGGATTCATGCTTTTGATTGGTTGGTCAATCTGGAGCGCATTACGCTCAAAGGGAGACCACTTAGAACAAGAGATGGACGACGAACTGTCTAGCCAAAGTATGTCACTGAAGTCATCCATTTTCTGGTTGATTACAGGGTTAGTGTTACTGATTATCAGCTCGCGTATTTTGGTGTGGGGAGCGGTGGAAATCGCACAACAACTCGGTGTCAGCGATTTATTGATTGGTCTAACTATTGTGGCCTTAGGAACGTCCTTACCCGAATTAGCCGCATCCATCGTGGCAGCGCGTAAAGGCGAGCATGATATAGCTGTGGGTAATGTGGTCGGCTCAAATATGTTTAACTCCTTAGCCGTCATCGGTATTGCTGGCACCATTGAGCCTATTAGCAATATTGGTGCTGAAGTCTTCTGGCGTGACTGGACATCGATGCTTTTTGTCACGGGGTTGCTGCTTTTGACCGCCGCTCGTTTTGGTAGATCGCAGACGATCTCTCGCAGTGAAGGCGCGGTGCTGTTGGTGTGTTATTTGGGGTACAACGGTTATCTCATCTATGGAGCGCTGTAATGTCTAAATTCTGCTGGATTGTTGTTGGTCTTGTTTTCCTCTCTGGATGCGAAAGCGCGTCTCCGAAGGTAGAAAAACTATCGGGAATGGCTCAAGGGACAACGTGGCATGTGAGCTATTGGAGTCAAGAAACCTTTGATAGCAATAAGTTAGATGCTGAGCTGGAAGTGGTACTCGCCGAAATTGATAAAGAGATGTCGAACTATCGTCCCGATTCAACCATCTCTGCATTCAACTCGGGAGCGAGTTTGTCTGGTCAGGTGGGGAATAACATTACTCATCTGATACAGGTCGCGAAAGGCGTTTCTCAACAGTCCCGAGGGTGTTATGACTTGACCATCAGACCTTTGTTTGACCTCTGGGGATTTACACAAAATAAGCTATCCATTCCATCACAACAAGAGCTTGATAATGTCATGATGTCGGTGGGCATGGATAAAATTCAGGTTGACGACGCCATGATGACGAAAGCATCTGCACAAGTTCACGTCGATTTATCCTCCATTGCTCAGGGATACAGCGTTGGCCGATTGGCAGAGGTACTTAAACAACACCAAATCACCAACTACCTAGTTGAAATCGGGGGAGAAATGGTGGTGAGTGGCGTAAAACCGAATGGCGAGCCGTGGAAAATCGCGATTGAAAAGCCCCTGCCTGGAGAGCGAACGCTACAGAAAGTGTTGGCTTTCGACTTCCCTCAGGCAATTATGACATCAGGCACTTATCGACACTATTTCGATCAAGATGGACAGCGCTATACCCATATCATTGATGCCAGAACAGGAACGCCCGTTACGCACCATACAGTTTCGGTAACCGTTCTTCACGACGACCCAACTCAAGCGGATGCCTGGTCTACTGCTCTGCTTTGTCTTGGAACCACACAAGGTCTTGAAGTCGCCAATAAAAATCAAATTAAAGCGTTATTTATTGATGAATTGAATGGTGAACTGGTTGAGTCACGCAGTAAACATTACCAATCCGTACAAAAAGAGATAGAGGAGTAACCATGGAGCATATCGCTGGTTTTTACGATACGCATCAGGCATTCATTATGCAGATCTTGCAAAATGCGCTCTTGACGATTTTTATTTTTATCTTGGCTTCTGTGGTATCCAAGCTCGTCAAGCGCGGGGTATTTAAAGCAACAGAGAAAGTCAGCGGTGGGGATGAAATTATCGCTCGCTTGCTTTCTCAAGTGGCGTCTTATGCGGTTTATTTAGTCGCGTTGGTCATTGTTCTAGACCTCTTTGGTGTGAATACCGCCAGCTTGGTTGCCTTAGT
Source organism: Vibrio sp. V03_P4A6T147 (assembly GCF_002241085.1). Lineage (NCBI taxonomy): Bacteria > Pseudomonadati > Pseudomonadota > Gammaproteobacteria > Vibrionales > Vibrionaceae > Vibrio > Vibrio sp. V03_P4A6T147. Next base: position 585 of record NZ_NDIO01000249.1, on the reverse strand, counting down.
CGGTGCAGCAGGTTTAGCGATTGGCCTAGCTCTGAAAGATACACTGAGCAACATTGCCGCAGGTATCATGATTTTATTTCTGAAGCCAATCAAAAAAGGCGAGTTTGTGGAATTCGGAAGCTACTCTGGTAGCGTGGTCGATGTTGGTCTATTCACTTCTGTGTTCGAGACGGCAGATGGTCTCTACATTTCTAGTCCGAACAGTGCCGTTTGGAATTCAACCATCCGTAATTTTAGCCGTAACAACAAACGTCGTATGGATATCACGGTTGGAATCTCATACAAAGATTCAGTTGAGGTCGGGTTGAACGTACTAAAAGAACTGGCGTTATCCCAATCGCATATTCTTAAAGATCCTGAGCCTCAAGTGATTGTCCACATGCTGGCTGATAGTTCAGTGAACCTCCAACTTCGCGCTTGGTGTCCAACGGATAAATACTGGGAAACCTATTGGGCGGTGCAAAAGCAAGTGAAATCCAATATCGAAGCAGCGGGATTAACCATCCCTTTCCCACAGAGAGATCTGCACATGAAATGGGTTGATGAAAACCCTGCCAAACCGTAGCCACTACACCAAGGAAGCCA
>NZ_NDIO01000179.1:0-2881 GCF_002241085.1 Vibrio sp. V03_P4A6T147 | reverse complement strand
GAAAAAACCTCGCTCACGGCGATTGTTCATCAGCAAACATTGCCTCAAGCTATTGCTATTCAACAACCTATCTCTGATCAACAAGATAAACAAACGGCTCCACCCGTATCAAAATCGCTTCACTCAGACACTTCTGCTGCAATCGTCACCGCGTCTCGTTGGGGGGTAACTTCCCGAGTCGTTGAATACGATGGCCCCACTTTTGTCGATAACACACCCAATTACGACGTCACCGTCGCTCCCTTTAGGCTTTATCTTTTTCCTGTCGCTGAGTTGGCGGCATGGCAAGCTCGCCCCTATAGTTCTAACCATAGAATTTCTGGTTGGAAAGAAACGAATGCCATGTATGTGGCGTTAAATAGCCAGTACTGATCCTTCTTACTTTATATCAAGTGACAAAGTCACTCGCTTGTTCATTTAACTTGTTTATTTAAAGTAATAACAACTCAGCTTTGCTGAGAGGATTGGTATGAAAAAAACACAAAATAAAAAGGCGTCAGCACGTCTTATTAATCACTATTCTGCGTGGAAGTATATCGTATTGGCCGCCACTTTGGTTGTGCTTGCCTTGAGCGCTATACCCACCTGGTACGGCGAACAGCCGTCTATTCAACTGCAAGTCTCCTCTAAAAATGAGACGCTTAATTCAGTCGTGGAATTAACTCATCTACTCGAAAAAAACGATATTGCGGTACAAAACATACAGCAGCAAGGTGGGAAAACGACCTTAGTCTTTGCTGATGAAGTCCAGCAAACGCACGCCAGAGAATTACTCGATGGCATGATCGAAAAAGAAGACAGTATTACGTTCTCTTACGTTTCGGTTGCACCAACATGGTTGACAAATTTAGGTTTTAACCCGATTAAACTAGGGTTGGATCTGCGTGGTGGTGTGCAATTTTTGCTGAACGTTGACGTGGATAAAGCGTTCCAAGAGCAGCGTGACAGCATGATCGATACCGTGAAAGATAAGCTTCGTGACGAGCGTCTTCGCAGCGTGAAAGTTAGCTCTGAAGGTATTGATGGCTTCAAAGTAATGAGCAATTCAGCGGAAGATCTCAATAAAATCAATGCATTTCTTAAAGAGACTTACTCAGGGTGGGATATCCAACGCTCTTCTGATCAACTGCTGATCAAGCCTTCAAAACAGAATCGAGTCGATTTCCAATCAACGACGCTGCAACAGAACCTCAAGATTATGCGTGATCGCATTGAAGAGCTAGGCATCACTGAAGCTATGGTTCAGCGCCAAGGTGAACACAGCATTCGTATCGAATTACCGGGCGTGCAAGACCCATCACAAGCGAAAAACGTGATTGGTGCGACGGCGAGCCTTGCTTTTTATGAGGCGAAATCACCCAGCGAAGCGTTTACGTCGCAAGACATTGTGCTAAAAGATGAAAATGGCCGCAATGTTGTACTTACTAAACGCCCTGTATTAACCGGCGATCACATTGTTAATGCGCGCGCAGGTATTGACCAAGTGGGGATGTCTGAGGTCAACATCTCGCTTGACCACGCTGGTGGCAAAATTATGAGTGATTTTTCATCCAAGCATATCGGTAAACCGATGGCGACCGTGTACCGTGAATACACCACCAATGCCCGTGGCGAAACAGAGCGTAGCGAAAAAGTGATCAGTGTTGCGACCATTCAATCGCAGCTGGGTAGCCAATTTAGAATCACTGGTGCAGGTTCGATGGAAGAAGCACAGCAGCTGGCTTTATTGCTGCGTGCTGGTTCATTAACCGCGCCTGTGACTATCGTAGAGGAGCGTACCATCGGCGCTTCATTGGGCGCAGAAAATATTCAAAATGGTTTTGCCGCATTAGCCTTAGGTATGGCATTAACGCTGACTTTTATGGCGCTTTGGTATCGCCGTTTGGGCTGGGTGGCGAACGCGGCGTTGCTGTTTAACATGGTGTGTCTCATTGGTCTGATTGCCTTATTGCCGGGTGCTGTGCTGACCTTGCCGGGGATTGCAGGTCTAGTTTTGACGGTTGGCATGGCCGTCGATACCAACGTGCTAATTTTTGAACGCATCAAAGACAAAATCGCGGAAGGTCGCAGCTTTGCGCAAGCGATTGATACAGGTTTTAGCAGCGCCTTTAGCACCATTCTTGACGCCAACGTCACCACTATGATCACCGCCGTGATTCTGTATTCGATCGGTAATGGTCCAATCCAAGGCTTTGCCCTGACTTTAGGGCTCGGCATTATGACCAGTATGTTCAGCGGTGTATTTGCTTCGCGTGCGGTTATCAATCTCATTTGGGGACGAGATGCTCGTCGTGATGTAAGGGTATAAACATGATTGATTATTTGAAAAACCATATTCGTCCAATTCGTTACATCACGAGCGTACTCTCTGTGACATTGATGCTGATCTCATTAGTGGCGTTTGGTGTGAAAGGCCTCAACATGGGTTTGGATTTTACTGGTGGGATGGTCACCGAAGTCACGGTCGATAAAACCCTCACCAACAAAGAGTTACTGCAAGCGTTGAAACCTACATTAGGAGATTCAACGATGCTCACCAAAGCAGGTGAAGAAGGACGTTGGGTTATCCGCTACGCGCTTCCTGAAAGCGATCAAGAGACGCCTAACATTCCCACTTTGCTCAGCGACGTCTCTGAACATGTGACGGTGGTGAGCAACAGTATGGTCGGCTCGCAAGTGGGACAAGATCTGGTGGAGCAAGGTAGTTTAGCGTTGATGATCTGCTTACTGTGTATCTTAGGTTACTTGTGTTTCCGCTTTGAATGGCGTTTAGCGAGCGGCTCGTTGTTGGCCTTGCTGCATGACGTTATTTTAGTGCTCGGTTTCTTTGCCCTGACACAGATGGAGTTCAACCTAACCGTGTTTGCGGCGGTACTGGCGG
>NZ_NDIO01000109.1:0-2895 GCF_002241085.1 Vibrio sp. V03_P4A6T147 | reverse complement strand
CAGCACGTGTGAACAACAAAGCAGAGGCAATCACGGTTACTTTGATTGATTTTGTGCGTATGAACGTATTAAAAGGCTACCGCCAATTTGTCTATCAGCAAGAGCGAGAACAAGCACTAAATTCCTGGTTACAAAAAGCACTTGATGATGATCCTCAAGCATTGATTGCGTTTCTCCGCTCTCAGCAACAACGTCGTATGGCAGTGCAGATCACCGTGGATGGTTTGCAACAAGGGCTGATCGAAGGTTTGGTTGATCCGAGTAAGCCATTTATCCGCAAAGCTCACCAAGATCACAACAATCGATTGAGCACTAAGCCTTCTTCAATGGAGGTAGTTCAACCTGAACATCAGCAGCAAGTACGTTTCATGCAGATATTGGCTGAGCAGCCTTATCACGATCCACATTACTTGCCGTTTTTTAAACGTTTGTATCGTGATCATCGCGCTTCTATTACTCAAGTGGGCATTTCATCAACACCAACGATCAGTGTGCGTAATTTACCGATCATAAAAACAGGAGCTAAGGTGTCCGGCCAAGGTGGTACTGGCATACCCAATTTCCACTTTGTTGATCGCCCAACCGACCGTGCTTATTACTTTTTTGGTAATGATGCACTGCAGCTTGATCGCTTACTGGTTAAAAACCAAGTACAAACGATGTTTGATCGCCTCGCTTATCTCAACACCCTCAACTGCAATGCGCAATACGATTGGAATGCTCACACCACTTATGATGGTTTAGTGAATTTGGGGGCGGGTGAGGCACTACGTGATTTTGGTGAAAAGCGGTGTGTGCGTGAGCTGAAAGAGCGCGCGATTGTCGAACGTGAACTTCAACAGTTGCGAGCGACATTAGTTGAAGAGGTCACGCGCTATCAGCAGATAAGCAAGTGGGATTTTTATACTCGCTGGACTCGCCATCAAGTGCTTGCTCACCAGTTGAAACAACTTGCACAAAAAGAACTGAAAGGAATGCCCGACTATACGCTGATTTATAATCCATGGCCGGATCATTTTGCTCATTTTAGCGGCCCATTCAGCGATGAAGTCATCATGCCAACTGGGGAACTAAACCGCCTCGATTACTGGCTAGCGCAAATAGAAGCAACCTATCAATACGCGGGAGTATATGACCGCACGTTATGGGGCATGGCTGGCGATCATGGTTTAGCGCCTGTTTATTTCTCCCTCAACCCAGAAAAACAGATCTTTGAACCGCTAGCGTCGCAACTGGGAATAAAACTCAAGGTGAAGAAAATCTCATCGGATGAGGGAGAAGGGCCAAAAATGACGAATGCGATTAACGCGCCGTCAAACAAAGGGATTGATGTGGTCGTCGCTTCCACTGCGGGTGGAAATTTTATGATGGATTTCTTTAATGCAGAAGCTGGATGGGAAGTTCAACCGGTTTATCAAGAGTTGATCCGTTGGCAACCGATCCATTCTAAGCCAGGGCAGCAGGTTGATGTGATCGATGAAACCGTAGCGCGACTTGCTGAAAGCCTAGATTATTTAGTTGTGAGAGAAAAACCATGTGATTTAACGGACTGTTCTGTACGGTTGGTTGGCGAGCGGCAAGGTAAACGAGTGGATGAATGGATTGAAAAAAAGGGTGATAAACTGCGCTATTTTGCTAAATCGGAACAGCCATTGCTGCTTGGCGTTCAGCAGCTAAATGCTTATTTGTCGCCTCCTTCATCTGACGAGCTAGAACATTATGCACAACTCGTCGAACGTTGTGTTTATCACGCTAAAGCGAATCAAGCTGAGACGTGGTGCTCAAGTGCGCAGTGGCGAGAGTTAACACGTTTTACGCCCCGTCCAGATTCGGTTAATCAGCTCGCTGCTATTTATGAAGACGACCGTGCGGGCACCATTAACCTATTTCCTAAAGAGGGCGTTGGCTTTAATACTAAAGTTCCGGGACGTCATGCGGGTGAAAGCTATCTAGAAAAAGATGCTTTTATCGGTTTTTGGGGGAGTCCAATTGGCAATCAAGCCACGCCGCTCGGTTCAGTCGAAAATGGCTCACTTGCGCCCACTCTTTATCACTATTTAACGGGAGACGAAGTTAAAGTTGGTGAAGATGGTTGGGGTTATCCGTCGGTTCTTAAACAGTTGGATATTCGTTAGCGAGAGTTGGCCGTTATGACTGCCAATGAAATAAGTGAGCGTTAGGCTCTATTGAGTGAAGAACGTTCGCTTGTTTCATTGGCTTCGATTGCAGCCTTAAGTGGCTGGTTGATCAGCACGTTTAAACTTCAAACGATTTTTCACATCTCGGCTATCGAGAATACGTTGGCTGTGGTCAATATCGAGCTTGGATTTTGCCAAGCGATCATACAGCAGCACATTGACGCTTGCGGCCAAATTCATGCAACCAATCGTTGGGATGTATACAACCTCACTGGCTTGGTTAACTATCTCTTGTGGAATAGAACCATCTTCAGGGCCAAACACATACAGCGCTTTTTCCGGGTGAATAAACTCGGGCAGTGGTGTGGCCCCTTCTGCCAGTTCAACACAGACGATTTTCATCTTACTTGGCAAGTCCTGCGTGATCTCTACCATCGCGGTGAGCGGGATTTTACTTTGAATGTTTTTTGTGTCGGTTTGAAATTTCACTGCGCGATCATAACGCTCACCACTGTAGCGAACCGCGCACGCTTGGTAGCAACCTGCTGCGCGCATCACACCACCTACGTTGGTTGGGCTTTTAGGGTTACACAAACCAATGATCACTGACATTTCACGTTCCACAAAAAATCCTCTCACAATTTGGGGCGGGCAGTATAACGCTAAAATTTGCCTTGAAAGAAAAAATATCGATAAATCGTTCAATAGTTTTTATATTTTTCGTGACCTTTCTTGGAGTACTCAAACTGTCGTATTT
>NZ_NDIO01000052.1:0-2913 GCF_002241085.1 Vibrio sp. V03_P4A6T147 | reverse complement strand
ACTCAACATCAAAATAAGATCAATTATCAATTGCATTATCATTTGCATCAAATTATGATTTTATGAATTAAAGAATGCGCGTAATAACCTCTCATTACGCCTAGGTTTTCTATGAATATTGTGATGAATTTAGATAAATATGATGAATCCGTTTTGGGGGCGAGAACAGACGACCCACTGCGTTTTGCTTTTGGTCAAAAACACTCCGCTCATGCGGGAGGAGTGGCGACTCCCATTGGTGCGGAGCAGCAACCTCGATTATGGCAACAATTAACGTCGCAGAGCAGTGAGCGCGCCAATAAACGCTGTTTATACATCCATATTCCCTTTTGCCGAGTACGCTGCACATTTTGTAACTTCTTTCAAAATGCCGCGAGTCGAAGTTTAGTCGATGATTACTTCTTAGCGTTGATGCTTGAGCTTGAGCAAAAATCCCAATTGGCTTGGACACAATCAGGTTTATTTCATGCGGTTTATATTGGTGGTGGTACACCGACCGATCTCTCAGCGCAACAAATACAGCAGTTAGGCCAGAGCATTCGTCGTCTATATCCATTATCAAATGATTGTGAAATCACTTTAGAAGGGCGTATTAACCGTTTCAGTGATGAAATGTTTGAGAGTGCGCTTGAAGGTGGGTTCAACCGTTTTTCATTTGGTATTCAAAGCTTTAATACTCAAGTTCGCCGCAGTGCAAAACGTCTTGATGATCGTGAAGTCGTGTTAGAGCGCATCACGAATTTGAGTGAAAGAGAAGAAGCACCCATTGTTCTCGACTTATTATATGGCTTGCCTTATCAAACCTTGGACGTTTTCGAGCAAGATTTGCATGACTTCGTCAGCACAGGGGCACAGGGTATCGATTTGTATCAGTTATTAGTTTCAGGTAGCGCACCAATGTTGAATTTGGTTGAGAAAGGGAAAATACCCGCCCCTGCTACCACACCAGACAAAGCCAGCATGTACCAAATTGGCGTTCAATTTTTTGCCAAACACCATTTCAAGTCGCTGAGTGTCAACCATTGGGCGAAAGATAACCGAGAGCGCAGCCAATACAACAGCCTAGCAAAAACCTTTGCAGAGGTGTTGCCAGTAGGTTGCGGCGCAGGAGGTAATGTTGGTGGATACAGCATGATGCAGCATCGCAGTCTTGAAGCGTATATGGAAGCGATGAAACAGCAACAGCCTCCGCTCGCCATGATGATGAAACAACATGCACTAGAGCCTGTCTTTGCCGCGATTAAATCAGGCTTTGACCGGGGCGTGTTAGCGCGTAAAGCCTTACCCAATTTTATGGGATTGGATTGCTTTGACTACCTAACGCCGCTGCTTCAGCATTGGCAGCAGGCAGGTTTAGTTAAACTAGAAGAGGATTATCTAGTATCCACTTTGGCGGGTGGATTTTGGGCCGTAAGTTTGGCGCAATCATGCATTAAAGTTTTACATAACGAATTTACGGAACGCACGGATTTAACACACAGTGATTCAACACTGATAGCAAACTGGAAATGAATATGGATTTACTTGAACAGAAAGTGGCCTCTTTATTAGAGCAACAACCGACCTTATTGCCGGCAGCGATGGCGCAAGAGTTGGATGTGACCGAATTTGAAGTGGTGCAGGCATTGCCTAAAGAGATGGTTGCGATTGTTGATGGTGCTCAAGCTCAATCGCTGTTGGAATCATTAGCGGATTGGGGAATGGTCACAACGATTGTCCACTCTTTTGGCTCTATATTTGAAGTGAAAGCACCTTTTCCAAAAGGGAAGTTGGCTCGTGGCTATTATAACTTGATGGGTAAAGAGGGCGAGTTACACGGCCACTTAAAGTTGGAATCCATCCAACACGTTGCTTTAGTCAGCAAGCCTTTTATGGGACGTGAAAGTCATTACTTTGGTTTCTTTAGTGAGCAAGGCGATAACATTTTTAAAATTTATCTAGGCCGAGATGAAAAGCGCGAACTGATTGCAGAGCAAGTCGCACGTTTTAAAGCACTACAACAAGACGTTCATTCCAACCAATAATATTGATATAACGATAAGCCCTGAACGCAATGCGAAAGGGTCGAGGAGAAAGTCATGGATCAGCAGATCAAACAAGAGCGATTACAAGGACGATTGGAACCTGAAATCCAAGAGTTTCGTCAAGAACGCCGTACATTGCAATTGGCTACAGTGGACGCGGAAGGCCGTCCGAATGTGAGTTACGCGCCATTTGTACAAAACCAAGAAGGTTACTTTGTGCTGATTTCGCACATCGCTCGTCATGCGCGTAACTTGGAGGTGAACCCGCACGTCTCCTTGATGATGATTGCAGACGAAGGCTCATCAAAACAGATTTTTGCCCGTCAACGGCTGACGTTTGACGCCGTTGCGAGTGTTGTACCACGTGAAACGCCATTATGGCAGCAAGTCATTGGCCAAATGCAAGCTCGTTTTGGCGAGATCATTGACGGCTTAAGCCAGCTGCAAGACTTTGCTTTATTCCAATTGAAAGTAGAAAAAGGTCTTTATGTGAAAGGCTTTGGCCAGGCGTATCAAGTGTCTGGTGATGATATGGTTGATTTTGTGCACCTTGATGAAGGGCATAAGAAAATTTCCAACGCGTAATCTTAATCGCTCAAGATACATTGGACACTTAATCGCTCAAGATACATTGGACATTGGAAGAAAAGGCTAGTTATCTAGCCTTTTTTATTGTATCGAGAAAACCCCCAGCTAGGCTGGGGGTTCCGTAAAGCTTACAGCTATAAGTCAGTTATAACCCCTTTCAATTTGATAAAAACGTCTTGTGGTCTGGCAACTGTAAGAGTTAATTAAGAATTGAAAGGGGGTCCCAATTGGGACGAAGAAAGCTTAGCGCACACGCGATGGAATTGTAAATATCATGTGGTTTTTGCACCTAAGTACCGAA
>NZ_NDIO01000385.1:0-2989 GCF_002241085.1 Vibrio sp. V03_P4A6T147 | reverse complement strand
GAACTACCGGCTTCTATACAATCTAGAATTGACTATTTTATCAATGATTTGATTAATGCAAATGCTAACGGAAAACACCTAGTCCTAGGGAAAAGGCCAACAAAAAACGACATAGTGTTACAAAGTAATGATTATTTAAACTTGGCTGATCATCCATTAATTAAAGCACGGCTGAAAAATGCCATCGATAAAACACATGATAGTGTTTTTATGTCCGCTATTTTTCTACAAGATGAAGAGTCTAAACCTTCATTAGAAACGAAATTTGCAGAATTTGTAGGCTTTGATAGTTGCCTTCTTTCTCAATCAGGATGGAATGCTAATACTGCCTTGTTGCAAGCCGTGTGTGGGCCACAAAGTAACGTCTACATTGATTTTTTTGCTCACATGTCAATGTGGGAAGGTGCTCGTTATGCTAATGCCAATATTCACCCATTCATGCACAATAATTGTGATCATTTGCAAAAACTGATCGCTCGGCACGGCCCAGGGCTCATTGTGGTTGATTCGATTTACAGCACTATAGGTACGATTGCACCACTCACCGATTTGGTCACTATCGCCAAAGAGTATGGATGCGCCATTTTAGTTGATGAGTCGCATTCACTTGGCACACATGGCGAAAAAGGTGCAGGACTTGTCAGTGAATTAGGGTTAACAGCAGAGGTTGACTTTATTACAGCTAGCCTTGCGAAAACGTTCGCGTATCGCGCTGGCGCTATTTGGGCGAATAATAATGTGAATCACTGTATCCCTTTTGTGGGTTATCCCGCTATTTTTAGTTCAACTATTTTGCCTTATGAAGTCGAAGCGTTAGAAGCGACATTGGACATTATCAAATCAGCCGATTCTAAAAGAACTCAGTTGCACCGCAATGCACACACACTGCGTCGTGGACTAAATAGTATAGGGCTAAGCGTACGAAGTGAGTCCCAAATCATAGCGCTAGAAACCGGAGATGAACGAAATACAGAAAAAGTTCGCGATTATTTAGAAGAGAATCAAATATTTGGTGCTGTTTTTTGCAGGCCTGCCACTTCAAAGAATAAAAACATTATTCGGCTTTCGTTAAATAGTAATGTCACTGACTCACAAATTGATACCATATTAACTGTGTGTGAAAGGGCCCAAAATGATAGCAGTCTCTATTTCAAGTAAGTCACGCATCGACATACTAAACCAATGGTGCAATCTCAAATAAGAAGGATAAGGTAAGGAATAACCCTAGGGTTTACCTAGGGTTATTAAATCCAGTGACTTAATTTTTTTAACAATAGCGTTTTATCCGCTGGTTTTAAAACGTAATCATTCATTCCTGATGTACGGATTTTTTCTATCGTTGAAGGGCTATTGTCACCCGTATGCCCAATAATAGGCACTTTACTGTAAGAAGCGGTGGATGAACGGATAGATAAAGTGGCCGAAATACCATCCATAATCGGCATTTCAATATCCATTAACACCAAGTCAATTGAATTATTGGCCAACATTTGTAATGCTAATTCCCCATCGCTCGCTTGCAGTACTTCATACCCTTGCTTTTCTAGCAGCAGAGCGGTGAAGCTACGTAAGGAGTGGTTATCATCGACCAACAAAATTCGTTTTTCATAATCATATTGTTTTAACGGGATAACATTTTTATCGGCAATAAGCTCTTCCGTTTCAAAGAGTAGTTCATCAATAATCGCCGATCCATCCAATAACAATTTGTGCTTTTCAATTGGGTAAATGGTTAAATGACGCTCCATCGTCAGCGCGTAACGCTGATTTTGGTCATATAAATAGCAAACTTTTGCTTGTGTAAAATGCAGTTTAGGTTCCAGTTTGGTTAAGTAATCCGGCGTTTCATCCAACGTTTGCAGATCCACAAAGATCAGATCAAACTCAAATTCAAACTCTTCTCGACGCAAAGCACTCTCAGGCTCTAAGACATTAAGCTGGAAACCAAGATAGAACGATTTCTCACTGAGATAACGATTCACTATGCTCGTTTTGCCAATATAAAGCAGAGATTTCGCCTTCATTAGATCGAGTTTAATATTAGCGACGGCTTGCGAATCATACTCGGGAAACGTTAAAGTAAACTCCGTCCACTCTCCAAGTTCAGAACGGCAGATAATATCCCCTCCAAAAGCATGCATTACTTTACGGCAAAAGGGTAACCCCAGACCATAGCTGCCATTTTTACCGAAGGTATAAAAGTCTTTAAAAATATCGTCCAGCAAATGAGGTTCAATACCAACACCATTGTCTTTCACTGTAATTTGGTGGCAATTCTCACTTGATTTCAAGGTGATATGGATATTAAACATATCGTTATTTTGATAGTAGAACGCATTCTTGAGTAGATTGTAGAGCACGTATTTTAACAGTGTACTGCTGCCTAAAAAATCAAAGTCATCCACCACCTTAAGAGTCACTGCCTGCCTGTCTTCTGGTCTTTTATAAGAAAAACTGCGCAGTGCCTCTTCTATAACAGGCTTTGCAGCATGCTTTTTAAAGGTCGATGTTGAGACCCTATTTTGATCAATCGAGGTTAACAGCAAATCAATGGTCTCATTACCGGAGCGAATGACTTCATCAGCATCTCTTAATAGCCCAGCAATCAGCTCTAAATCTTTAGACGGTAGCGTATAAGATTCTGATTTGGATGCCGTAGGATTGGGCAATACTGAACCCATTACTTCAATTGACGCTTTTAACGCACTTAATGGATTTCTCATTTCATGCGCAATCCCTGCGCCAAAAGACTTGGCAATCGACACCTTCGCTTCATGTTCAATTTGGTTACGAAAATAGAACAGGTTGCCAAAAATGTAAGTAAATAGAAAAATCGGTACGTACGGCCATTCCACCATCACTCGCAGTTCCGCGTCCATTACGCCATAAGTCACAAAGTAAGCACATGCTAATGCAATGGCGGCTTGAATCAGCATAACTTTTGTTTCGTGGACTAAGAGGATATGGAGGAAAATAGACGCCATGAACG
>NZ_NDIO01000022.1:0-2995 GCF_002241085.1 Vibrio sp. V03_P4A6T147 | reverse complement strand
ATATTATCCATATTTAAATAAGTGACATTAATCCAAGAAAAATATAACAAAGTGATAAGTTTCATCATAAAAATGAGCCCCCGATAGGAGGCTCATTTTATTTTGAGATTGCAGAGGTAGTGCTGGGTAATATCTTAACACTCAGTCGTTTGTCTGCTTGTAAATATTGATTAGCAACATGACGCAGATCATTCGTACTCACCTGATTGATGGCGTGACGAACCTCCTGCCAACGACTATAGCGATGCGGATAAGTTTGAGCTAGCGATGCGATATCAAGCCAAAATACATTCTTTTCTGGCAGGCTATCTAACCATTGTAGAAGCGGTTGTTTCGCTCGTTGCAACATATCAGCATCAATGCCATGATCAGCTTTCACTCGAGACAATACCGCATCGAAACTCTCTTCCACTAATTTAAGTTGCGTTGTGTCTGTCACACTGAACAGCCCCAAATAACCAAATCCTGTGGGAAGAAAATCATTGCTGCTAAATGGGTAAGGTGAGTAACTCGCGCCAGCCTTTTCTCTCACTTCTTCCGTCAACAAAATACTGAGAACCTCTTCAAGCAGCATCAGTTTTGCGTAGTGTTCGGCATTCACCTTATCAGTCGTTGGCCACAGCCAAGCCAATGCCGCGGCATTGGCTGAACCTTGATGCTCAACAATATGTGATGCAGGCACTGGTGGAAACTCAACGCGCTCAACTTGCAGCTCTTTTTCTGGATGACGCGGCAAAGCGCCCAGTGTTTTAGCAACCGATTGAATCGTTTTCTCTTCGTCAAGATCACCCACAATGGCTATTTCTAAAAGGCCTTTATCTACCGCCGAGGCAAACACTGGAACTAATTCTGAAAAATGACGCTTTAACAGTTCCTCGTCATGGCTACGAAATCGTGGGTCGTCAGGGTGCAATAATTCAGGTAACACCGTCCAAAATGCCTCTTCTGGCGTCGTGTTCTGGCTGTTACTCGCTGCCAGTACTCGTTGACGAAATTGGTTCATCCCCTCTTCTCGCCAGCCCGGGCTCGTTAAAAATGCCGTTTGCAGTGCTAACTGTTGGTCAAGCGACGCTTGATTGGTGAAATCCTGACTCGCAAAACCAAGCGTTCCGACATTGAACCCCGTCGTCACATTGGCAGCAGAAAAGAGATGAATTAACTGCTGAAACGAATGCTGCTCTAACCCACCAGCAACAAAGCCATCATTAAACAGTGCCTGAATGCCCTCTTTTCTAGGTAACGGATATTCGCCAAAACCTAATGCAAGATTGAGGTAGATGACGTTTTTCTCTAACTCGGTTGGCTTGATGTTGAGCTTAACGCCATTGGCAAATTTCAACATCCGAATCCCCGTTTCGGGATCTCGCTTGTCGTGAACGAGCGTGCCCGCCTCACCAAATTCACGGTAGGCAAATGCCTCGACCGATGATATTTGATAAGGCTCTACTGGCTGTTTTTGGCTTTGTTCATATACATCGAGTAGCGTCTGATTGATTTTCTCAACTTTGTATGGCCCAGAAAGATAAATCCACGGCTTACCTTGCCAACGTTCTGTAAGCAGGTCGTGCAATCGAGCGGCGGTGATTTGAGGTTGATAAGCTTCAAAAAGAGCAAGCGCGAACGTCGGTTCAATCGGGACAAATTGCTGAGCATCACTTGTCGCTAAGCCTTGCGCAATCGAAAAACTATGCAAGGTATCGCTACTTGCTGCTCTTTGCTGATAATCAGCATGTATTGCCTTGATCGCTTGATCAATTTCGCTCTGATTAAAGCCGTATCGAATCGCTTGTCGCACCGTCTGTTCAAGTAATGTCAGCCCATGCCGCCACTGCTCGGGCAAGGTTACCAGTGACAATTCCATCCGTGATGCGATACCGAAATCTTGTTCAATATGAACAAAAGCATTCGTTATCCCCTCTTGGTCTATCAGATGGGGAAGTAAGCGTTGGTAGAGTAAGTTCGACAATATTGATTCAAGGATCATTTCATGGCGACTTTCAACGCTATCTGCTTGTCGCTCTTGTGGTGCAATCACACCAAGCGAAATTTGGGTCGGCAAACGAGCATCAAAGAAAACATCGGCTTGCAAGTGTGTCCTTACTGCAGGCAACATCAAATGGTCAGCCCGTAGCGGTACCGCATCCCGGTGAGGTACCCAGTTAGAAAAAAGTCGTTTGATCTGCTCTTCGGCCTGAGCAACATCAAGGTCTCCCACCACAATGATCGTGGTGCGTTCTGGCGTGTAAAAACGTTGATAGAGTGAACGTAACTGCTCTGAGCTAGCATGTTTTACTACATCGAGATCACCAATTGGCAAACGTTTTGACAAAGGGCTCCTCGGATATAAGAAACTAAGTTGTTGACGATAATTCTCAACATCAGCGGAATTTCTCTCTTTCCATTCCGCCACAACAACCGGTTTTTCTTGCTCCAACGCCTTTGGTTCAAGCTTAAGGCGATCCGCAATCTCTCTCATAAGCCACAAACCAGTTGCTACTTTTTGTGAGTCTCCTTGAGCAATATTGAACTCATACACGGTTTGATTGAATTGAGTCACCGCATTGGTATCGGATCCAAAACTTAATCCTAAGCGTTCAAGTTGGCGAATCATCTCCCCTTCGGCTACAGAGTCCGAACCTTTAAACGCCATGTGTTCTAAAAGATGCATCAAGCCTTGTTCTTGATCTGACTCGACTAAAGAACCACCCGCAATGCGCATACGCATAATGACAGCATGAGCAGGTGTCGTGTTATGGACTAATTGGTACCTTAAGCCGTTTTCAAGCTGACCTTCGTGAATGCGATGACTTTTAGGTAACTCCGTCGATAGCGAACTGGCCGATATGACAAGCAGCAATAATAAGCTCAATGGGTGAAAAAATAGAATATTACGCAAATTAAGATTCTCAGTATGTATGGAACGACACTCATTCGAATTGAGCGCTTATTATCACCCATTTATTGAATTTATAAATACATCAAGACAATTCCATAC
>NZ_NDIO01000134.1:0-2999 GCF_002241085.1 Vibrio sp. V03_P4A6T147 | reverse complement strand
GTATTGACGATAACAACAAGAGGCGTCCCAAAAATGTTAGATAAAAAAGATGCAATGAGCGCTATTGCTAGTTACCGCATGGAAAGCACATTACGTGGTGTAGATTTAAACCTGCTGACGGTTTTTGATGCAGTAATGCAAGAGCAAAATATTACCCGTGCCGCTCATAATTTGGGTATGTCTCAGCCAGCAGTCAGCAATGCTGTAGCGCGTTTGAAGGTAATGTTTAATGATGAACTGTTTATGCGACAAGGGCGAGGTATTCAACCTACTCAACGTGCACGTCAACTGTTCGGTCCGATGCGTCAAGCACTGCAATTAATCCGTAATGAACTGCCAAGTTCGGTGTTTTCTCCTGAAACATCAACCCGCTTATTTAAATTAGCGATTTGCAGTCCTTGTGATATGCGTTTCGCGCCGAAAATTATGTCATCAGTTCATGAACAAGCGCCTTTGGTCCAACTTCATCTTGATGCGGAATTTAACCGTTTGTTAGCCGAGCGTATGCGTTACCAAGAGATCGATTTTGTGATTGATTACGCGCGTTTTGATGAACAAGGGTTCTCCAGTACGGAAATTTTCCAAGATGAATTAGTGGTGGTGGCATCTAAGTCTCATCCTCGCATCAATGGCTCTGTTAACGTTGAGAGCCTAACAGCTGAAAAGCATGCGAAGTTATCTCGCATCCATGGGCAACGTAGCTTTTCTGAGCAAGCATACCGCGAATTAGACTGTGTTCCTTATTATGAAGGGACCAGTTTGAGCAACGTGCTTTATGTGGTCGGACAATCTGAGTTGGTGACGATTGCACCTCGTTGGATGGTTGAGAATGCGGCTAACCGAGATCAGTTACAAATCCTCGATTTCCCATTTGCAAATGGTCAAATCAGTGGTTATCTCAGTTGGCATGAGTCTAGTGAAAAAGACAAAGGCCATATTTGGCTGCGTGATCAGTTAATGATGATTTGCGGCGAAGTTGTTGCATTAAACTAACGTTTACCCGGTAGTTTGTACGGTGATCTAAACTTAGTGATACGCCTCTTTGAGCCTTGAATTGGTTATATCCATTCAGGGCTTTTTTGTCTGTAGAATTAATTGATAACTTTGACATCCGTCAGTTGCCTTTTTTGCTTCTAAATGTACACTTGTGCGCTCAAAAAGCTTACATGTGTAAGCTACAGGTAAAAAAGATGCCCAATTTAAATTTCCATATCGTAAAAAGAATTCGTGAACAGATTGTCAAAGGTGGCGAGTGCATTGCTCTAAAACACAAAATAGAGAAAGAGTGGCATGGGATAAGCTGGAAGCAATTTGGTCAACGTATCGATGCGATGTCACTTGCACTTTTAACGCAAGGTATAAAAATTCAAGATAAAGTCGGGATTTTTTCGAATAACATGCCGCAGTGGACAATAGCTGACTTGGCTACTTTGCAGTTAAGAGCCGTTACAGTACCTATTTATCCAACTAATACGCCAGCGCAGGCCAGTTATATTATTCAAGATGCTGATGTCAAAGTGCTCTTGGTCGGTGAACAGGCACAATACGATGCGGCACTGGATTTTTTTGATGAGTGCGAACAGCTTGAATTAATTGTCGCCATGAGTGATGGCATTGATCTAAAAAGTTTTCAACATGGCATCCATTGGCAGACTTTTATTGAACAAAATACAGATGGCCAGCAAGCGGAATTAGAGTCTCGCCTTGAACAGGCGAATATGGATGATCTGCTGACGCTCATCTATACCTCAGGCACCACAGGTCAACCTAAAGGCGTGATGCTTGATTACCGTAATATTGGCGCTCAGCTTGAAGGGCATGATGAGCGGTTAAACATCTCTAAGGATGATGTGTCACTCTGTTTTTTACCATTGTCACACGTGTTTGAACGGGCGTGGACTTTTTACATTCTTTACAGCGGTGCAACTAACTGTTATTTACAGGATACGATGCAAGTACGTGATGCATTGAGTGAACTAAAGCCAACGGTAATGTGTGCCGTTCCTCGCTTCTACGAGAAAATTTTCTCCGCTATTCACGAAAAAGTCTCGAAAGCGCCGTTACATCGAAAAGTGTTGTTTACTTGGGCGGTCAATATGGGGGCTAAGATGGCTCTTTGTCATCAAGAAAAGCGCCAGCCATCCTTCATGCTGAAAAAGAGCTACGCGTTAGCGGATAAAATCGTATTGTCTAAATTGCGTGCATTGCTTGGTGGGCGGATTAATTTTATGCCTTGCGGTGGCGCGAAATTAGATGAAACCATCGGCCGATTTTTCCATGCCATTGGCATTAACGTGAAGTTGGGTTATGGCATGACGGAAACCACAGCAACGGTTTCTTGTTGGGATGACCGGTGTTTTGATCCTGATTCAATAGGCATGTCGATGCCAGGAGCTCAGGTCAAAATCGGTGACAACAATGAAATTCTTGTTCGCGGACCAATGGTTATGCGCGGCTACTATAAAATGGCAGAAGAAACGGCGTTAGCATTCGATGAACAAGGTTTTCTCAAAACAGGAGATGCTGGACATATTGATGAGCAAGGTAATGTCTTCATTACTGATCGTATCAAAGAGCTGATGAAAACCTCCGGTGGTAAATACATTGCGCCACAAGTTATTGAGGGAGCGATTGGTAAAGATCACTTTATTGAACAGATTGCGGTGATTGCTGACACACGTAAATTTGTATCGGCTTTAATTGTACCTTGTTATGACAGCCTGGAGGTTTACGCCAAGGAGCTCAACATCAAATATCATGATAGATTAGATCTTATCAAGAACAACCAAGTGGTTGAGATGCTGGAAAAACGAGTCAATGATTTGCAAAAAGAGCTAGCCAAATTTGAGCAAGTGAAAAAGTTTAAATTATTACCTAAGGCTTTTTCCATGGACAAAGGTGAGCTGACGCCGACTCAGAAACTGCGTAGAAAAGTCATTAGTGATCGTTACCAAGATGAAATCGAGGAAATGTACAAAGAAAAGACTAAAGGTGAGTAA
>NZ_NDIO01000358.1:0-3016 GCF_002241085.1 Vibrio sp. V03_P4A6T147 | reverse complement strand
GGCGACAAGGTAAAGGTTTTCATTGAATACAATAATAATTTCAAACTACCGCAAGATGATAATGTGCCTATTATCATGATTGGTCCTGGCACCGGAATTGCGCCATTTCGTAGCTTTATTCAAGAGCGTGATAACCGTGAAGCAAAAGGAAAAAACTGGCTGTTTTTTGGTGATCGTACATTTACTCAAGATTTTCTCTATCAAGTTGAGTGGCAAAAATATCTGAAATCCGGTGTGCTGAGTCGTCTAGATGTGGCGTTTAGCCGTGATCAGCATGAGAAAGTCTACGTTCAGCATCGATTACTTGAACAATCCGAACTGGTCTGGCAATGGATTCAAAACGGTGCGTATCTTTATGTCTGTGGTGATGCAACGCACATGGCGAAAGATGTGCATGATGCACTAATTGTTATTGCACAGCAGCAAGGTGGGTTATCACGTGAACAGGCAGAGACATATATCAACGATCTGCGCAAAGCAAAACGTTATCAAAGGGATGTGTACTAATGAGCACCAAACAACAATCTAATCATCAAGAAGTATTAGGACAAGAGCTAGGCCCATTGTCAGATAACGAGCGCTTGAAACGTGAAAGTCACTTTTTACGTGGGACGATCGAGCAAGATCTGCAAGATCACATCACAGGTGGCTTTAGTGCTGACAACTTTCAGTTGATTCGCTTTCATGGCATGTATCAACAAGACGATCGCGATATTCGTAACGAACGTGCAAAACAAAAGTTAGAACCTCTGCACAATGTGATGTTACGTGCGCGCATGCCTGGCGGGATCATCACACCGAAACAATGGCTAGCGATAGATAAATTTGCAACTGAGCACAGCCTATATGGCAGCATTCGTTTAACCACTCGCCAAACCTTTCAGTTTCATGGGGTATTGAAGCCTAACATTAAATTGATGCATCAAACGTTAAACAGCATTGGTATTGATTCGATTGCCACAGCGGGTGATGTGAACCGTAACGTACTGTGTACGTCCAATCCTGTGGAGTCTGAACTGCATCAGGAAGCTTACGAATGGGCGAAGAAGATTTCGGAACATCTATTACCTAAAACGCGCGCTTATGCAGAAATTTGGTTGGATGGTGAAAAACTAGAAACTACAGATGAAGAGCCGATTTTAGGTAATAACTACTTACCGCGTAAGTTCAAAACGACAGTGGTTATTCCGCCCCAAAACGATGTGGATGTACATGCCAACGATTTAAACTTTGTTGCGATTGCCGAGCAAGGTCGGTTAGTTGGTTTTAATGTGCTGGTGGGTGGCGGCCTAGCCATGACGCACGGTGATACTTCTACTTACCCGCGTCGTGCTGATGATTTCGGATTTATTCCTTTGGATAAAACCTTAGAAGTCGCCGCCGCTGTGGTTACGACTCAGCGTGATTGGGGAAACCGGTCTAATCGTAAAAATGCAAAAACTAAATACACACTCGATAGAGTGGGCGTCGATGTGTTCAAAGCCGAAGTTGAAAAGCGTGCTGGTATTGAGTTTGCGGTCAGCCGCCCTTACGAGCTCACAGAACGTGGTGATCGGATTGGGTGGATTGAAGGCATCGATGGTAAGCATCATTTAACACTTTTCATCGAAAATGGTCGTTTACTCGATTTCCCTGATAAACCGCTAAAGAGTGGTGTGGCAGAAATTGCTAAAATCCACCAAGGTGATTTTCGTATGACGGCCAATCAAAACCTCATCGTAGCGGGAGTACCTGCTGTACAAAAAGCTACGATTGAGCAGATTGCGCGTCAGCATGGTTTGATCAATGACAATGTGAGTGAGCAACGTAAAAATTCGATGGCGTGCGTCTCTTTCCCTACGTGCCCATTAGCTATGGCTGAAGCGGAACGTTTCCTCCCTCAATTTGTAACGGATGTAGAGACGATTCTACAAAAACATGCGTTACCTAAAGAAGAAAACATTATCTTACGTGTCACAGGTTGTCCGAACGGATGTGGCCGAGCCATGTTGGCTGAAATTGGTTTAGTTGGTAAAGCTCCCGGTCGCTACAACCTACATCTTGGCGGCAATAGAGCGGGCACTCGTGTGCCTAAAATGTATAAAGAAAACATTACCGATAAACAGATCCTAGAAGAAATTGACCATCTAGTCGGCCGCTGGGCGCTAGAGCGTCAATCCAATGAGGGTTTTGGCGATTTCACCATTCGCACCGGCATTATAGAAGAGGTGATCATCTCTAAGAGAGATTTCTATGCTTGAAGTACCAGTAGTTCCTAAATTGTCCGAGTTATTGGCGCTAACAAAAGTAGAGCAAACGTTACGCCTTGCCCCATTAAATGCTTATCTCGAAACGTTAACAGCACAGCAGCGGGTCATGTGGGCGATTGAGAATCTAGAAGGAACCCATGCGCTTTCTTCTAGCTTTGGCATTCAAGCCGCATTGATGCTGCATCTGGTTTCTAGCGTAAAAAGCGATATACCAGTGGTATTGACGGATACGGGCTATTTATTTCCTGAAACATATCAATTTATTGACCAGCTCACGGATCACCTGAATCTCAATCTGCATATCTTCAGCGCTACGATAAGTCCATCATGGCAGGAGGCGCGTTACGGTAAACTTTGGGAACAAGGCGTTACTGGCATTGAACAATACAATCACCTTAATAAAGTAGAACCGATGCGAAGAGCGTTAGATGAACTAGATATTGGTACTTGGTTTTCTGGCCTACGCCGAGAGCAATCACAATCGCGGGCGACATTACCTATTTTAGCGATTCAAAATGGTGTGTTTAAATTCCTACCTGTGATTGATTGGACAAATAAAGATGTACATTATTATCTGCAAGAAAATCACCTGCCGTATCATCCATTGTGGGAGCAAGGTTACCTTTCAGTTGGTGACACTCATACCACTCGTAAATGGGAACCGGGAATGAATGAAGAAGAAACGCGTTTCTTCGGCTTAAAAAGAGAGTGTGGTCTTCATGAAGAGAATAACTAAGGAGATGATGCAGGTATTTAATCTTCTATAT
>NZ_NDIO01000068.1:0-3049 GCF_002241085.1 Vibrio sp. V03_P4A6T147 | reverse complement strand
AAATATAAGTTTTGCTTAAACGACTACCTTAAACATAATAAAATCATAAGTAAAAAAACCAGAGAATATATTGATATTAGACTTGTCTATGTGAATAGGTTTGAATCTATGGTTAAGGTGTACGATAAGGATACAAACAAGTCAGATGTTTATTTGTATTATTCATTTTATTTGTACTTAATTTGTCATAATCTTTATGACTCGAAAAAATATTCACTTTGTGTTTCTACCTCCATTCGAATATTGGAAACTTATCTGACTGGTTATTTAATTAGTGCTAATAGAGCAAAACCGGACGCTTCAAGAATAAAGCTTTATAAATACAATAAGAAAAAAAACAAGTATGAATGGATCGGTGCTGGTGGGTTTGGCAATGTGTGGGAGATTTTTTTAGATGAGTTTCCATTATCATTAGACCAAAATCTGAGAGACAAAGTCGATAAGGTTAAAGACTTGAGAAATAAATGTATCTATGGTCATGGCTATCTCCCATTAACTTCTTCATCAGCTAAGTTTTCAATTGCTACAGCAATGGAAGTGATTGAGTTAATAGAGAAAAACATGTCATCAAGGCCTGTATTTAGAAAAATGAAACGCGATTGGGTGTATTTCGACAAAGCTATTCAAGAAGAGATCTTATTAGACAGTTTTACCATCAGTTAAGAGATGCCCCCATGCATAATGGGGGATATTCGTATTTTATAATGATAATGAAAGCTCATTCGTACTTCGATGGTTTCTAATCGAAGCAATCCCATCTTCAACATGAGTAGCCCAAGCTTGTTGATAGCCTTTGCTATCTAGCTCAGGGTAGTGCATCTTCAAAACTAATTCGGTTACATCACTGGTTTCACCTAGCCAAGTAAATTTATCTAGCACGAGAGATCCATCCAGTTTTGCCTCAATGCCGCTATAGCGAAAGTCACTTTCAATTGAGCGGAAAAAGGCAATGCGTGCAGAAACGTTGGGTGTAATACCTGTATAGCCTTTAAGTTTTTTTAAGTGCTCTTCCGTTGTGCGCGTTAGATTCATGCGGTTAGGTAGCATTACACGGCCTCCTTATTTGCTTCTTTCCAGAAGTAACCTTCTTTAATGGTTGAAGATTGCGTTCTACCATCAAAACAGATTTCATAAGTACGGGCGATATCATCTTGGATAAGTCTCGTATAATTTTTATCGATCTCAGTATCTGTTGATAGAATAACGACTTGATGGCTGGCAAATGGGAAATAATTCTCAACCAGTTTGTCACGATGATGAGAGTCTAAACGGCCTAATGGTGTATCGATGATAATTGGCAGTTTGCGACCCGATGTGCGGCCAAGCGCTTCCAATATGGATATAGCGTAGATTTGCTTTTCTCCAGCAGACATGGCTTTACGGTTGATCTTAATGCCGCGATCATCGATAAGCTCAACGTCGAAAGTGACTGGATTGATTGTCGCACTTAATTGTAAGTCCTCTTTTCGCGCAAGCTTTTGGTAAGATTGAACAAACTCATTTTCAAGCTGTTTTACACGAGCTTTAGTCAACTGTTCACCAAACTTTCCGAGTAATAGCATTGCGTTTTGTGCATTGCTAATACTTTGGTCTTTATTGGTTTGATCTTTGTGTTTATCGTGCAATTTTTGCATTTGACGTGCGTAATCTAACGCTAACCGTAATTCACTTTTTGCTTCTTCAAGTAAGTCTTTATATTTAGCAATGAGCTTTGCTTTTTCTTTATCTAATTCACGTACTTGGGCAAACCAGTCTTGAACCATCTCTTGTTCAGGAGCGCGAGCGATATTAGTCGAGATGTTATCAATCTCTTCTTCAACGAGTTGCAAGCGATTTCTTGCTTGATCAAAACGAGTAAAAGAGCCTTTCGCTAACGTGGAAATTTGATAATTAATCGTATTGGCTTGGCGATCGGAAATATCTAACAGTAGATGCTGTTTTTGAATATCCCCCATATGCTCAAGCAAGCTATCATTGATAGCTTCCATAGCCGCGGGTGCCGAGCTACTTAAATTAAACGCAAGCTTTGCTTTGAGCGTTTCAAGAAATGAATCAAGCTCTTTTCCAAAGTTTTGTTTTTGCTTTACCGCTTGTTCTTGTTCGATTTTTGCTAGAAGTAACTTCATTGTCTTTGGTGCGAGAGCAAAGGGAAGGCTAGTTTCCATTTCCATACGGATTTGTTTTTCAAGCTCAACTTTTTCTTTGAGCAAGTCATCGACTTTACTCTGCTCCGCATGCCGAGTTTTTGCCCAAGCCCCCCCATTTTGAGATAGCTTATTTTCTAAGTTCTGAATTTCTGCTGAGGTGTGTTCAATTTGAGTATAAATATCATTTTCGGCATGAAACCGTAGTTTTTCGGCGGCGCGCTCATGATGGATGCGTTTTTGATCCAATGCTTCCATTTCTTCTTGAATGGAATGACTGAGAGAGCTCGCACCTTGTTTTTTTAGGAAAATATTTAGATCGCTTTTTAGCTTTGCAATCACATCTAAGCCCAAAAGGCGGCGCACTGCCGTTTTAAGCACCGTACCGGATTCATCTTCTGCGAGTTCAGCAATTTTTTCGCCATCAAAGAAAAAGAGATCTGCAATACCTGTTGGGATCAATTCATTTAAGAAGCCTTGGCACTGGTCGTAGTCCAACTCTGTTAGCGCTACGTCATCTTTTTCAAGGTAAAGTTTATCTTTCTGTCCACGCTTCCAGCTACGAATAACCTTATAGGTACTTTCTTCACCATTTTGACTGTACTGGAATTCGAGCTCAATATAAGCGTTATCAGGCTGACTAATGGTACCAGCCCCCTTATGAATCAGCTCATTGAGTTCATTAATATAGTCGTTATTGGTCAACATTTGGTTAAATGATTGTCTACCAAATAACACTAAACGAACCGCACTCAGGATAGAGGTTTTTCCTGCGCCGTTAAGACCACCAAATAAAATGATGGGTTGTTTAGATCTATTCAAGCTTTCTGGTGTTGGACGTAAGTCGATTTCATGGACTCCGCGAAATACTCGGAAGTTGTTTAAAGTTAGTTTTGTAATCAACA
>NZ_NDIO01000415.1:0-17118 GCF_002241085.1 Vibrio sp. V03_P4A6T147 | reverse complement strand
TCGATCGTGGCTTCCTTAGCTCTATGATTTATTTCAATAGTTTTTGATTTTCACTTATCAAATTTTACGCTTTTTTTACGCGAACCTTTGTGACGTATCTGATACAGTCAAACTCACGACTTTTCAATTAAATGATCGGTATGACAATGAGTTGGACGCAAAATCGCTATCTCTTATCTGCGTCGGTGTTCATCATTGCACTCGTCATTTCATTGGGGCTTGAGCATTGGTTAGGCTCAGCCATAGCCGTGCTACTTATACTTCAACTTTCTATTGTTGTGATTGCCCTTCAATGTCACTCACGAATAGCTTATGTGGCTGCGATTGCCGAAGCCATCAGTTTCAACTTCCTTTTTACCACGCCTCGGTATTCGCTTCAGATGTTCCACTTGGATGACATCATCAACTTACTTGTTTTTATTGTGGTTGCCTTTACCACTAGCCAGCTCGCTGAGCGGTATCGACGCCAACAGAATGCGCTAGAACAAGTTCAACTGCGCCACCAAATTTTGCTCTCCGTATCTCATGATTTGAGAACCCCACTCGCGGGGATTATAGGTAATCTCACCACCTTCAAAGAGTATCAGACGCAACTGCAAGCCAAAGAAAAGGATGAACTGCTCGACAGTGCCATCAAAGAAAGCCATCGCTTACACCAATACATAGAGAACCTTTTGCAAGCGACGAAATTGCAGCACGGCGTGGTTCGCATCCAGAAGCAACAAGAATCCATTGTACATATTGTAAAAAGCGTCATTGGCCGTTTCTCTTCATCCACCACAAGTATTGAGGTTGTCGTCAATGGGGCGGTTTCATCGGTTGATGTCAGTCGGGCTTTGCTAGAGCAGGCGTTATTTAATGTCTTAGACAATGCGCTGCGCTATTCCCCCAAAGATAAACAGGTCAGTGTGACAATTTATCAGAGTCAGCAGAATGTGGTGATTGATGTTTACAATCAAGGCCAATCACTGCAACCCGATGAAGCAGAACGAATGTTCGAGCTGTTTTATTCAGGCAAGGAAAAAAGAAGTGACGATTCTGGCTCTGGCCTTGGGTTGAGTGTGGCAAAAGGCGTGGTCTCAGCCCATCAAGGCCATATCGAATGTGTAGAAGTACAACAAGGTTGTTTGATTCGGATTTCGCTGCCAAGCAGTCAACAAGGAGAGCAGTAGTGAACTACAAAATACTGGTGGTGGATGATGAGCCTCAAATCCAAACTTTTATGCGCATTTCTTTGGCGGCTGAAGGCTTTAATTACGTGGGAGCAGACTCGTTAGCCACGGCAAAAGTGCAATTTGAGCGTGTTCAGCCGCATGTTGTGGTGCTCGACTTAGGGTTGCCTGATGGCGATGGTATCGAGTTCTTATCGATGATCCGTCAATCCAGTAAAACACCCGTGCTCATACTGACCGCCCGCGATCAGGAAGAAGAGAAGATCCGCTTGCTTGAAGCGGGGGCTAACGACTACCTCAGTAAGCCGTTTGGCATTAAAGAACTCATTGTACGGATCAAGGTACTGCTGAGAGACTTGGTCAGCGAGCATTTCAGCGAAGATATCTTGGGTTTTGGTGCACTCAAGCTACAAAAAAGTACCCATCAATGCTGGCTTTTTGGTACAGAAGTGATTCTGACCAAAAAGGAGTTTGCGTTTCTTGAAATGCTCATGATTACACCTGGGCAACTTGTGAAGCAAGCAGACTTGTTGAGAGAAGTGTGGGGCGAAAGTCATACTGACGATACCCATTACCTGCGCGTACTGGTTAGCCAGTTGCGCAAAAAACTCAACGACAGTGCAGACGAACAACAGCTCATTAAAACCGAATCAGGGATCGGCTACCGTTTAGGCTTGATGGAGCCTCCTCGTGATTAATATCAAGAATACACTTCGATTATTAGTCATGCCTATGCTTTGGATGGGGATTGTACAAGGCACGTTTGGCCTGTTATCTCTGTTTGTATTTCAAGATCGTATATCCAGTGACTTTTTCTCCCCTTCGGTCGTGATGATAGTCAGCGCCTTTTTATTGTCCGTTTTATTGCGAAAAAGTGAACTGCATAAAGTCACCTTTCGAGATGCGTTAATGTTTGCCAGTTTAACCTGGGTCTTAACGGGTTTTTTAGGGGCGCTACCGATTCATTTAGTTACTCAGGTGAGCATGACAGATGCGGTATTTGAGTCTATCAGCGCCTTAACGACGACGGGAGCAACAGTTTTGACGGGATTAGATGAGATGCCGAAGTCTTTTCTGCTGTATCGCCAATTTCTTCAGTGGATGGGCGGGCTGGGTGTGGTGATTTTTGTCGTTGCGGTGTTGCCTATGCTCAATGTTGGTGGAATGCGGCTGCTTAAGGCCGAAACACCAGGCCCAATCAAGGATGATAAGTTATCACCACGTATTTCTAAATCCGCCCATTATCTTTGGGGCGTGTATCTTTCGATTACCTTAGCGTGTGCGCTGGCTTATTATCTTGCTGGGATGTCGGCCTACGATGCCATAGCGCACAGTTTTACCACAGTTTCAACGGGCGGTTTCTCGACGCATGATGCCAGTATGTGGCATTTTGAAAGTCACCTTATCCTTATGCTATCCAATATTTTCATGATGTTGGGCGCGATCAGTTTTGGTCTTCATTTTCGTGTGTTTCGAAATGGCTTTGCAGGGCTGCGTCTTTATGCCTCTGATGAAGAGTCGAGAGTGTTTATCCTTACCGCGATAGCGCTCTCCTTTGTTTTGGGCTGGTACATTTTTAGCCATTCTGCCTACGACGATTTTCTTACCTCACTGAGTTTTGCCATGTTCAGCGTCGTCTCATTTATGACCAGTACAGGATTTGGGGCAGCGGATTTGGGCAGTTGGCCTGCGGCAAGCGCGCTCTTTTTGGTGTTTTGTGCCTATCTTGGTGGTTGCTCAGGTTCAACCGCAGGGGGCAATAAATTTGTGCGCGATATCATCACGTTTAAAGTGATTCGACGAGAAATTCGTCAGCTTACCCATCCCAGAGCCATTTTGCCGATCCGTTATCAAGGGCGTGTTGTAACCTCTGATGTCACCAATGCTGTGATGGCTTTTATGTCTCTGGCAGCGCTGACCACCGTGGTGTTCACTTTGCTGATGATGGCAACAGGACTAGACTTTTGGTCGTCCTTTACCGCAGTGGTAGCGTGTATCAATGTGCTTGGACCTGGTTTTGGCGTGGTAGCAAGCAATTTTCAACCGGTTTCTGATACAGGCATCTGGATATTAAATCTGGCAATGATCCTTGGCCGACTGGAATACTTCACGGTGTTAGCCATGTTATTGCCATACTTTTGGAAAAAATAGTAAAGGTATTGTCGAGTACATTCGATGGTCATTTGGTGCGGGTGTTTTGTCCCTACACCTAGCTAGATTTATTTGTTCCATTACAACACTGAAGAATGAAGACGTATGAAGCTTCACAACGCATAATCCTGTCTCTGTTTTTCGTGAATTTTTTTACGCTTTTTTTACGCGCTTCAGTTCTGCCACTTTGATAATGTAGGCGCTAAAACGTGCTCTGAAGACTGGTTATCATGTCCCCAATTCCAAGCCTTGTTCCACCCACTCGTTCCGAATCGTCGATGAGCGGAGCTACTCATCTCCATCCTGTTGCCTTAGGTTTATACAGTAAATTGCCAATCAGATGGAGACGTCGAGCATGATGTTTAATGTTTCCTCAAGAGTCCAAGCCAGCTCCCGTTTCACAACGATTATTCACCTATGTAGCTTCTTAATTATCATTTACAGCTTTACCATGCTGGTTCCAATCGTGGTCGCGCTGCTCAATCGTGATGGTTACATTACGGCATTCCTTCTTACTTTTTTACTTTCTCTTTCGATTGGAATCGTTGGCTGGAAGTCAACCAAAGGTGAAGACAAATACCTACAAAAGCGCGACGGCTTTATGGTTGCATGTTTATTCTGGCTAATCTTCTCGGCGATGAGTGCACTGCCTTTCATTTTAGATAGCCGCTTGAATATGACATTGACGGATGCAGTGTTTGAAGGCGTCTCCGGCATTACTACAACTGGAGCTTCGGTTTTTTCCAATATAGATACACTACCTAAATCGATTTTGTTTTACCGAGCTCAACTGAACTTTTTAGGCGGGTTGGGGATCATTGTTTTAGCTGTCGCGATCATGCCATTTTTAGGAATTGGTGGTGCCAAGCTCTATCAGTCTGAAATGCCTGGACCGATGAAAGAAGAGAAGATGACGCCTCGACTTGCGGATACGGCGCGAAACCTATGGGGCTTGTATTCCGCACTTGCGCTTGCTTGTGCTCTATCGTTTAAAGCTGCGGGGATGAATTGGTTTGATGCTATCTGTCATAGCTTATCAACCGTTTCATTAGGCGGATTTTCTACTCACGGCGATAGCTTAGGTTTCTACAATAGTGCGGCGGTTGAGCTGGTTGCCGGCGTATTTTCTATCCTCGCCGCTATCAACTTTGCCCTCTATTACGTAGCGCTAGTGAGAAGGAGTGTGCGCCCCATTCTTCAGAATGCGGAATTTCGCTTTTTCATCTTTATCCTCTCTTGCATCGTTGGGGTTGCCTGTCTTGAATTGTATCGAACGCAGACTTTTGGCTTGCAGGATTCACTGGTTCACGGTTTTTTTCAAACGGTATCTGTGATGACAGACAACGGGCTGGGGGCTGGAGGCTATCCGAGTTGGCCGAACCATGTTGTGTTGCTGCTTTTAGGTGCGAGCTTTTTTGGTGGATGTTTTGGCTCCACCTGTGGCGGTATTAAAGCCGTTCGTTTTCTCTTGCTTTATAAACAAAGCAGCAGAGAGATTAATAGTCTCATTCATCCGAATGCCATTTTAACCACGAAAGTAAACGGACAGAGCGTATCCGATCGTGTGATTCGCTCAGTATGGGGATTGTTTTTCCTTTATATCTTTTTCACCTGTGTTTTCATCTGGGGATTGGTGGCGATAGGGCATGATATTGTTACGGCGTTTGGTACTGTGGCGGCATGTATAAACAATATGGGGATTGGATACGGTGAGACTGCCTCAGGATTTGGCACACTAAAACCGGAAGGTAAGTGGTTAATGTGCGTTGCCATGTTATTTGGTCGCTTAGAAATTTTTCCAATATTGATTATTTTTTCGCGTGCCTTCTGGCGTTTTTGAACACCGCGATATTGAGGGGTTCTGTATGATTCATTGCTGGCGAGTTATCAGAAGAACGTATTGGATAAAGTTCAAATGTCCAAAAGGGCTGCACTACAACCCAGATGGAAGCGCCAAGTATTGCCCTTATTGTGGCCAGAAAATAGGCTTGAAAGAGTAAAGGACTTCATAAAGCTATGGTCCGTTAATAAAGTGGCTAAGACTTGTCCGCAATGTTCAATCGATAGCCCACTCCAGATTCAGTTCTTATGTAGGTTGGCTCTGAAGGTGAATCCCCAATTTTCTGCCGTAAGTGACTGATCACAATGCGTAAATAATGTGTATCCGACGTATGGTTGTTGCCCCATATCTCTTTTAGAAGTTGGGTTTGCGTAATGACTCGATTTGGAGAAGCTGCGAGTTTTGAAAGTACAGCGTATTCTTTGGGTGTTAGTTCAACGAGCTGATGATTTATAGAGATGACTCGTCTTGCTAAGTCGATCGTTAAATGCCCATCTGTAACAATTGGGCTTTGCTCCGGTGTGGAATGGTCCCTGAAGCATGCTCGAATTCTTGCCAGGAGTTCCATGACACTAAAAGGTTTTGTTACATAGTCTTGAGCTCCGGAATCGAGAGCCAGTACTTTTTCCTGATCTTTATTTCTAACTGAAAGCACGATGACAGGGATAGAACTCCATTGTCTCAGTTCTTTGAGCACATCATGACCTTCCATATCGGGAAGGCCAAGATCAAGAATGATTAAATCAGGTTGTTGTCTGACTGCTACGGCTAAACCAGTTTCCCCATTTTCCGCCTCATGTATTGTGTAACCTTCACTTGAGAGTGCGATTCGTAGCATTCGACGTATCTGGGGTTCGTCATCAATAACAAGAATTTGCATAATCAATAATATCTTTAATGTTTGCTTAGTGCTTTATATTCAAGCGGTAACGATACTTCAAATCGAGTTCCTATTCCATTACTACCTTCCATCGCTCGTATTTTTCCTCCTTTTTCTCTGATCATGCCTTTGCAAATGGCTAGCCCCATACCCGTGTTATTTTTTTTCTTGTCGCCATCTGACACGACATAAAACATGTTGAAAATCTGTTCTTGCTGATCTTTTGGAATCCCTGGCCCTCTATCTTCAATCGCGATCATGCATTGGCTTTCATCTGCTTTTAATGTGACAGAGATAGGTTCCAATTCCGGAGAATAGCGTACCGCGTTTTCCAGAATATTAAATAATGCTTGTTCTATAAGCGCGGCATGAACAAAAAGTATTGGTGGTTCGCTTTGATGGGTATAAACAAGATTCACGGATGGGAAGTAGCGTCTTATCCGGTGAATAACACTGCTAATGATATCTTCAGACGATACCCAGTCTCTTTCAATCTTAAGTTTCCCATGACCCAATTTAGTCATATCCAAAAGGTTCTGGATATAACTATCTAAACGATGGCTTTCTTGCAAAATCGTGTCCAACAGTTCAAACCTGTCATGTTCACTCAATCGATCGTTCAGATCCCTTAAGCTCTCTGCGGCCCCCATCATGGCAGATAACGGAGACTTCAGATCGTGGGATACAGACGATAATAACGCCGAGCGAATCTGTTCAACCTCTGTTTTTACACGAGCACTTTCTAGATCGGACACTAAGCGGATTCGCTGCCAAGTATTAATAGCTTGTTGCAGCATAGTGTTTAATAACTCTCGCTCGTAGAGGTTGAATTCCATGCGAGTGTCTTCCCAGTATATGACCACAGTCCCTATCGTGGTTTCACCATCCGATATAGGGACGACAGACACTTGGGCTGCATTGAGAGTGTCCGTGAATTGCCCCGCCATTTTGTTGTGCTGAAAGGTCCAATCTATCGCAGCTATTTCATTGTGTTTGAGTGGTAAGTCGATAGGAGGAAAATACTGATATCGATGCTCTTTGCTGCGCAATACGATATGTGCTCTCACGGAAAGGGAGCGAGCAATGTGTTGACTAAGTGACCGCCAAAGTGCGTTCTCATCGTCTGCGACAGATAGCGCTTGAGCCAGTTCTTTTAATGCGTCTGTGTAACGATTCGATTCTTTAAGCAAGATGAACTGATCACGTACACGTGAGGCTACTGGGCCACAGATAAAACTAACAACGATCAAGAAAATGAGTGTGAAAATGTCATCGTTGCTATTCACTTTGAAGGAATAATAGGGATCAGTCAGGAAGAAGTTGAAACTCATGAATGATGCAATTGAAGTCACAATAGCTGGTCTTGCACCATGTTTTAGCCCTACAGCTAATACGCCGAATACGAACAGAAGTACCAGATTGCCACTATTCAAGAGATTCTGTGCAGGTATAGAGATCAAAGTCGCCAATGAAGTAGCCAAAAATCCTAGGCTATATCCTTTTTTGTCGCCAAAAGGCGATCGAATAGAGAGACTCTCTATTACCTGAGGCGCTGCGCTGGGTTCTCTGAATACAGAAACCTCTACCGGTAGTCCAGATTCCACTAATCGCTGATAAAGCCTTTTTTTCTTCCAACCAAGTTGAAATGAGCGTGCTGCACCATAACCAAGTAGGACAGTATTAAATTTGTTTTCAGAAAGGAACTCGACAACGGCGCGATAGGTACTAGGGCTTCTTAACACTTCAAAATTCGCGCCTAGCTCGTTTGTCGTGCTAGTAATCGCATTGAGCCAATGGCGTTGCTTAACGGTGAGAGGCCGCCCGTGATCGACCCATAGTACGGTCCACGGTACTTGGCGACGTTCAGCAATTTGGCGTGCCATCCTGATCAGGTAACGATGATCACTATTCGTGCTCACCAATACCAGCAGCTTGTCCTTGATGACGTAATCGACTCTTTCCGCTTTAGATTCGAGTTCGTTCGTTAAATTGTAATCAACTTGCTCAATGGCTTTTTTCATTGCGAGCTCACGTAGAGCGGCAAGATTGGAAAGAGAAAAAAAGGAGTCCAGAGCTAAACGTGCATACTCTGGTAGGTAAACTTTACCTTGTTGCAGTCGCGAGACAAGATCGACAGGGGACAAATCAATGAAACGTATATCGTAAACATCATCAACAAAATAATCGGGCACGGTCTCTCTTACTTTAACGCCTGTAATTTGCCTAACCAGATCATTGAGGCTATCCAAGTGTTGAATATTAACTGTGGTATAAACATCTATTCCAGCAGATAACAAATCTTCAATGTCTTGGTAGCGTCGTTTGTGTCTGCTGCCTGGCACGTTGGTGTGCGCCAACTCATCAACCAAGATAAGTTCGGGTTTTCGCTCTAGCGCGAGGTCAAGATCAAACTCATCAAGTTTGTTTCCATTGTAAAGAATGGCACGACGAGGTAGGACTTCCAGCTCATCCAGCATTTGCTGTGTATCTTCTCTGCCGTGAGTTTCTGCATAGCCGACGACCACATCAATACCTTGCTGAAGCCTTTCTTTTGCGGCATTTAGCATGGCATATGTCTTACCGACACCAGGGGCCGCACCAAGAAAAATGGTGAGTTTCCCTTTTTCATCTCGCTTAACTTTATTCAGTAATGCATTGGCTTGTTGTGTGCGAGGTGAGTCATCGACCATGTTTAGCTCCTTAAAAAGCATCCATCGAGCCGATGGATGCATTGGTTTCTTCTTGTTCTTCTGATACAAAGACTTTGAAGTATTAATTTTTCTGTAACTTATCTAACGCTAGGTTGAGTTTGAGAACATTTACTCGTTTTTGGCCCAATATCCCCCACTGAGGCATCTCAATATGCTCTGTGATCAGGGACTTGATTTGAGTTTCACTGAGGTTTCTTACGCGAGCAATGCGTGGTGCTTGTAGCAATGCGGCATCTGGCGATATGTGAGGATCTAACCCTGCACCCGATGCCGACAGTAAATCGACGGGAATCGTATTCGCTTTCGTTCCTTCCTGTTCCTGAATTATGAGGCTGCGTTGTTCAACCACGGCTCGTAATTCTGGGTTTGACGGTGCAAGGTTGCTTCCTCCGGTTGCCATTGGATCATAATTAGCCGCACTTGGACGGCCGTGGAAATAGTTAGGGCTAACAAAAGATTGCCCTACCCATTCCGACCCCAAATTACGGCCATTCTCCTGTACTAAGCTTCCTGTTGCTTGGTGCGGAAAAATCCACTCTCCCAATTGCGTCACCAGGCCTGTATAAAGTCCTCCACACAGCAGCATTAATACGATACCAGCACGAACCGCCACAAGTAAATTTTGGCTGGCTCCTCTGGAATCTAATGGAAAGGTCGCTGTGCGAAAATCCGTATTATTAACTATTGAATCTCTATTCATCACTTTTACTCCTAAATGACTAAACTGATAAGCAAATCAAAAAGCTTAATCATCGCAAATGGAAAGATGACGCCACCTAAGCCATAAATCATCATATTGTTTTTGAGCAACTTCTCTGAGCTCACGGTGCGTATCGCGACACCTTTTAAAGCTAACGGAATTAACGCTGGGATAATCAAAGCATTGAAGATCAAAGCGGATAACACTGCAGTTTCAGGACTATTCAGGTTCATAAAATTGAGCGACGCCATCGCGGGAATGGAACCAACAAAAATCGCAGGAAGAATCGCGAAATATTTGGAGAAATCGTTCGCGAGAGAGAAGGTGGTCAATGCCCCTCGTGTAATGAGAAGTTGTTTACCTATTTCGACTACAGCCAGCAGCTTAGCAGGGTCTGAGTCTAAGTCGACCATGTTGCCTGCTTCTTTGGCTGCCTGTGTCCCTGAATTCATCGCAAGGCCTATATCAGCTTGTGCTAGGGCTGGAGCGTCATTAGTACCATCACCAACCATAGCGACTAAGCGCCCTTTACTTTGTTCGCGACGAATCAAGGCTAATTTGTCTTCTGGCTTTGCTTCTGCAATGAAGTCATCTACGCCAGCTTCTGCTGCTATCACACCAGCCGTTGTCGGGTTGTCTCCCGTGACCATGACGGTACGAACGCCTAGGGCACGTAAACGGGAGAATCGTTCGGCTACACCAGGTTTGATTACATCAGAGAGAGCGATAACCCCTAGAACTTGTTTGTCTGTCGCTACGACTAAGGGCGTGCCACCTTTTTGAGCTACAGACATGACGAGAGCGTCAATATCATCAGGCCAACGAATATTCTTCGAAGAAGCCCATACTTTTACCGCATCACTTGCGCCTTTGATCTTTGTTTCTCCGCTTTTTAGTTGCAAACCTGAAACTCGGGTCTTTGGCGAAAAGGGAAGAAACTCTGCATCAGGCATCGAGATGTCGAAAGAATATCCTTGCATTTTAGCTAGCAACAGCACGGATTTACCTTCAGGCGTTGGGTCCTCTAAGGATGACAGTACCGCAGCTTCGATAAGCGCTGAGTCGTTACTATCCTGTGAAGTAAGAAAGGCTGTTGCTTGGCGATCACCGAATGTTATTGTGCCAGTTTTATCTAGTAATAAAGTATCAATGTCACCTGCTATCTCAACGGCTTTTCCTGATTTCGCCACGACATTTGCTTTCAGCGCTCGATTCATCCCGGCTATCCCAATCGCAGGTAAAAGCCCACCAATAGTCGTAGGGATAAGGCAGACTAGCAGCGCAATCAACATCATTGTATTGAGTTGCCCACCAACGAAGTTTGCCATTGGTGGAAGTGTCATCACGATAATGAGGAATACGGCAGTTAAGGCTGATAGCAAAACGGTTAATGCAAGCTCATTAGGTGTTTTCTGACGTTGAGCACCCTCAACCAATCCAATCATACGATCCAGAAAACTGTTGCCAGGGTCGTTTGCAACTGCCAACTCAATCATTCCTGTTAATACTTTAGTACCGCCAATTACTCCAGAATGATCGGTTCCGGCTTCACGTAAGACAGGTGCAGATTCCCCTGTAACAGCGGATTCATTTACCGTGGCGACACCGCGAATAATTTCGCCATCTGTGGGGATGTATTCTCCCTCTAGGACTCGCACGGTATCGCCTTTCCTCAGATCTTCAGCGTTGACCCATTCTTCCTTATCTCCACGAAGTCTTCGGCCTTGAAGTGATTGCTTGGCTGCTCTTAAACTGGATGCTTGCCCTCTGCTTTTAGCTTCTGCAATTGCTTCCGCAAAGTTGGCAAACCAAACCGTAGAAAAGAGAATCGCTGTCATTGCCAACTCAATTCCAAATGATTTGCCAGTCATTGCACTTTGTAAGGTAATCGCAATACTCAGAAGTGTGCCTACCCAAACCACAAACATAACCGGATTAGCCGCCATTTTTTTTGGAGAGAGCTTTTTAAAAGCATCCCAACCAGCATCTCGAAAATGAACGTTATCCATTGATAGAGAATGATGTTTCATGGCTTAGTACTCCATAGCTTGAACAGAGAGTTGTAATGCTTCACCAACAGGCCCAATAATGGCCGCTGGTAGGAATGACAGTACGTTGATGATCAAGATCACCACGATCAAGGTAATGCAAAAGACAGGGCTTGCGAGTTTGATGCTGCTAGCACTTTGGGGGCTCACACGTTTACTCGCCATTAAGCCTGATACCGCTAATGGCAGAACCAAAGGTAAATATCTCCCCAGTAGTAAAACGATGACACAGGTGAGGTTCCACCATATGGAGTTATCACTCAACCCTTCAAAGCCTGAACCGTTATTGGCAAATGCCGAGGTGTATTCATAAAAGACCTGTGAGACACCATGGAAGCCAGGGTTGCTATTACCTGTTAAAGAAGGGAAAGCAACGGTGACTGCGGTAAACCCAAGAATGACGATAGTAGGTAGTACTATCAGGCTGGCAAGAAGCGTAATTTCCTTTGTTTCAATTTTTCGGCCAAAGATTTCGGGGGTACGTCCTATCATGAGACCAGAGAGAAAAACGGCCAGCCATACATAAACAATGAAGTTAACAAAACCACATCCAATCCCTCCCCATATTGCATTTATTAACATGCCGGAACGTGTTAAAAGTCCACCAAGAGGGTTAAAGGAATCGTGCATGGCATTCACTGAGCCGTTAGACGTCTGAGTCGTGAGTGTTCCCCATAGTGCTGATAACTCGGGACCAAACCGAACCTCTTTTCCTTCCATATTTGGACCAACAGCGCTGAGGTTATCAAAGGCTGCATTCGGTTGAAGTTCACTATAGACAGTGCCAGCGATAAATGAAACGCTTAGAATTCCCATGGCAATGAATGACATTCTGGAGAATGATTTCTGTCTTAGTATCCCTCCAGCCATGAACACAACTGCAATCGGTACGAGCACTAAGGCTATGGTTTCGATGGCGTTACTAACAGGTGTTGGATTCTCTAGAGGGTTGCTGCTGTTCGGGCCGTACCAACCGCCGCCATTTGTACCGAGCTGCTTGATGGCGACCATTGGAGCAACAGGCCCAATAGGAATAGATTGCGACATAACGTCAGAAGTTTGATCTAACGTGCTGACCTGTTGGGCACCTTGGAAACTGCTAGGAACTCCTTGCCAAGTCAATAACAACGCAACGATAGCCGCCAGTGGTAAAAGAACACGTACGACACCGCGAACCATATCAACGTAAAAATTCCCTAAGTTTCTGGTTTCTCCTTCTTGAGCACTATCATGGTTCAATCCTCCACGCATTCCTCGTAATACGGCAACGCATACCGCCAGCGCCATTGCTGGTGTGATGAACTGTAGGGCGACAATGACAAATCCTTGCGAGAGATAACTGAGTTGAGCTTGTCCTGAGTAGTGTTGTTGGTTGGTATTGGTGAGAAAAGACACGGCGGTGTGCAGTGCCAGATCCCAGGACAAAGGCCCAATTTGATCGGGATTAAATGGCAAGATATGTTGGAATTTTAAAAGGCCAAATGCGATTAATCCGAGTACTAAATTTGTCAATAAAAACGCTTTGCCGTAGGCTTTCCAATCCATACCTAGTTGATGGCGTACGCCAATTAACTTGTACAGGCCATTTTCGAACGTACCAAAAATTTTATCACTGAAATGCGAGGTTGTAGAAAAGACTCCCGTCATATATGTGCCTAACGGAATCGCTAGTAGCACGGACAGTGAACAGATGATAATGATGTCTAACATGAGCTCTCCTAAAATTCTTCCGGCTTAAAAACAGCCCACATGAGGTAGACCAGTAATGCGGTCCCGAGTATGAGTAACATGACGTACATGTTGAGTTACCTGAGGTTGTGAAACACGGGAACAGTGTAGAAAAGAAGAGCGTAAATTCTCTAGATGAAGAAAATGAAAAGCCGTAAATTTATCGTAAATTTAGGATTGATAGGTTCATAAAACGTAGAGGTTGTAAGTTAGGATTCTTATGGGAATATTTCATTTACGTATGTGTTAAGACAAAAAAAGAATGGGGAGCGTGATTGCTCCCCATTGTCATTTTTACCACTGCTGGTGGCATTACTTTTCTTTGATGGCTTCACAGCCTTCAGGAACGGTGATGCTCGCTACGTCTTTACCTGCCTGTTGTGCCGCTTTCACATCCATTTTGTATTGAGTGCATTTGCCTACACTGGTATTTACGGCTCCCGAATCTGCGGATGGGTTACCGCCCAGCGTTCCACCAGCAAAGGCGGAAGAGGCAGAGAAAGCTAACGCTGCTGTGATGAGTAGAAATGACTTGTTCATAGTTGATCCTTACGAGTTGGTTTAGTGTGTTATTTGGGAATTGAAAGTTAGAAGGTGTAGACAAAGGTGCCAGCACTGGAGGTGACTTCAATTTCTTTCACGCTCTCCACGGTGCAGTTGTTGCTGTATCCGGTGTAGGTTTGGCCGAACTTTAACGAAACGTTTCTTGATAGCTCTGAGGTTGTGCCTGCGGGTAATCGGCAGTTGCCACGGTTAATCACTACATCGCTTATCACGGTGTTGTCGGTGATGGCTTGCAGGTCAAAGACCAATGTTCCCCAGTGAGGATTAGTTGATATCGACACTTCGATATCTGCCGTTGCTGCTTGAGTCTCTTCTTGGTCGCCACAAGCGGTGAGCCCGATAAACAGGATGGTCATGGCGGCGTATCGGAGTAGGGTGTTGGTTAATGTCATAACGGTGCTCTCCTTATCGGTGAGTGAAATTCAGGATGCACTGACTCCATCGTGTTCACGCATGAACCGCTCAAGATTGAAATCAGTCGGATAGGTAAAAGAAAACGTCGATACACTGGCCTCATCAATCAAGGGCAAGGCGAGGGTGCGTATCGTGTGTTGGCCGGATAATCGAAAGAGCAGCAAGAGCGCGTCACACTGAACCGAGAGTCCCAGTGGCTCAATGAGCGCCTTCTCTTGCTGCAATACTTGGCTAGATATCTTGAGCATACGGTTGTGCAGTAATGCCGTGTGTATCGCATTCAACACTTGCCGTTGCTCGTCACTCCACTCGCGAATCGTGGGCAATGTCACATGTACTTTGGCTAACCATGCTTGCTCTTTTGAATGTGCTGAACCCTTGTGTGGCAAGGGTTTGTCTCTCTCCGAAGAGCACCCTTGTCCATAATTCAGTGCATGAGGAACCAGCGGCAGTAAGTACTTGTTGGTCAGTTGCCAATAGAGCATTTCCTGTTTGTTGAGCTTCAGTAATTGCTCTGAGGTTTTCCGATAAACATGGGGCATGCTCATCGAATCACACTCCACGTTAAACACTTCCACAATGATGTCATCGAGGTAGCGTTTAATGCTGCGAGTGGTGCGGTGGATATCGAGTAGGGCTAATTGCTGCTGCAACTCCCTAACGGTGATCCATCGATGTTGAGGAATAAGCATCAGCGTGTGCAGCAAAGCGGATAACCCTTCAATGCTGGTTTTATTGCTCATGACTACGCTCTCAATACATCAAAGCTCCACACCGGAGTCGGACATTTAATGTCGGGAGAATAGAGGTGGGTCAGACACATAATGTCCAACGGTGAAAACAGCATCAATCGGCATCAACAAAGCGTGAGCCGATTAACATTAACGAGGCTTATGCTTATCACTGAGCTCGGCAATGGCTGCCAGTAACCCAATCAGTAGCACCACCAGAAACCCTAAGCTGGATAGGGTTCCAATGGCACCGAAAAACGGGGAAAGGGAGAACAGTGTGATGAGGGCAGTGACAAGTTTGATGGTTTGTAGAAGAAGGGAAGTCATGAGTTATTGCGGGGTGACGGCTATCTCGTTGTAAGCGTCCATATCGACATAGGCCAGAAAGTTATTCTCCCATAGCCGATACAGCTCTTTGGCATCACGGCTACCTTGCATTGGTAGCCAGCCACGATAGGCCACAAAGAACTGCCCAACCCGAAAATCAAAATCCAAGTTGCGCTCTAGCTCTGGATAGTAGTTGCCCATATAAGCAAAGTCGGTGATGTACTCAATGCTCCATTCCCCTGTTGAGGTTTGGCAAATCGCCATCTCAACCGGATGGAAGCCGCCTTCATCCGCGCTGTAACTTTTATCGCGAAAATTAAACACCAGATAACGGCTGGTGGTCAGTGCTTCATTACTCAGCATCTGAGCGGTGAGTTGCTTACTTAGCAGCTTGTGCAGTTTCTTTGATACAGGTAGTAATGATGCTGTGAAGTTTAATTTGGACATAGTGAGTCCTCCTTGTTTCAGGATTCAAATAAGAAATAACAGAGTGAGAATTATTGGAATGTGCCGACCATCGTCAGTTGCATGTCATCAAAGACGTTTCTGGATAGATGGCGAGCAAAGGCTTTCATCCAAACCGAGAGCAGCTCTTGTACCTCTGGGTGGGATAAATCCGTGCTCCCCACATCGGGTTGATAGCACCAACGGTTAGCCAGATGAAAGTACAACTCAGGCTCAACGGTTGTGCTGTTGTCATCGGGATAAGAGAAGCTGGCAAAGAACACCACCAGCCAAGGGCTTGAGGCTGACTCACGTTTAAGCTGCACCTCAATGGGGTGCAAACCTTGTCGATGTCGGTAGTAACTCATTTGGCGGCAGTTCAATACGAGCCGTTCAGCGTTCTCTGGGAGAGTGTGCCGATTAAGAAGTGCTTCCAGTGACGTATGTAAAGCGTCATCAATAGAAAGCTCACCGTAGTGTTGCTCAATCATAACCATCCCCTTTCAGCAAATGAGGTGCAGGTATCGCCTGTCACGATATGGTCAAGTACGCGAACATCCACCAGCGTAAGAGCGTCTTTGAGTCTTTCGGTAATGCGCCTATCAGCTTGAGAGGGCGTAGAATCACCCGATGGATGGTTATGGGCAAATATCACCGCTGCGGCATTGATTTCCAACACCGCTTTCACCACTTCTCGCGGGTAGACGCTGGCCGCATCCACCGTTCCTTGAAACAGCTCTTTAAACTCAATCAATCGGTTTTGGTTATCCAGTAGCAATAAGGCAAACACTTCACGCTCATAGCAACCTAGCTTACAGCGTACATATTCTTTGGTGGCATCAGGGTTGATTAGAGCATCACCACGCACGTAGCGCGTAGCCAGTATCTCAGCCGCATGCTCTAGGATTTCATTTTCCTGATAGCGTTGCTGCTTTTGGTAATCGGAAGTTTTGGGATTCATTTCAGGCTCCTGTCGGAATCAATGGTGGGATTTCACATTGATGACATATGCCTGAAGATTTTTGGGTTGAGGTCGGTGATTGTTGTGTGAATCATTTTACACTGGGTAAGGTACTGGAACTGGAAACACTAGATAAAAGTAGGATTCGTGTGAGTCTGAACACTTTAATCTTTATGGATGAAGGCTACCATTTCATGTACAATTTGAACGCTTATACACCAATTTATGACCGAATTTTCATGGCTAGTTCTACTCAAATTAAAGCATTGATGCAATCGCATATAGACAAAGATGACGACAGATTTTTATCTGTCGCGCTTCAGGTTGCGGCGCACGAAGCTAGAAATGGACATGATAAGTTCGCACAAGAGCTTAAGTTATTAGTTGAAAAAGCAAAGAAAAATAGTGCAAAAAATTTACCGGTGTCCATTGCAAGCAGTGTGAAGG
>NZ_NDIO01000275.1:0-3074 GCF_002241085.1 Vibrio sp. V03_P4A6T147 | reverse complement strand
TAGTTTTAGCTCCACGTGAGAGTGCTACATATAAATGATTTGCGTTCATTCCTCGAGCTTGCGCATCAAGAATCATGCAATGATCAGCTTCAAGGCCTTTGAGCAAAAGGGTTGAACCAATAGCTCGATTAGGTATTCGTTGATCTCCTTGCTGACGTAAGCGCTCTCTTACTGCTGACGCTGCTTCAAAGATACTTATTGTTGGAGAAGTTATTGAAAGAGCTAAAGAGTCTTTTAAAGCGTTGTATGCGCCTTTACGGTAAACACGAGTACCAGGTTTTAACTCTAGATGCTGTAGTGCTGCTAAGATGTTGGAGCGAGAACTATTAATCGCTACGTTGCAAAGTGCTTGCTCAGTATTTGTTGCAGGAGTCCTATTTCGACGATTGAGAATACTATCTACTCGTTTCGATGTGGTTGCCATTTCAACATTGGTCATCATAGTACTAGCAACTTGCAAAATAGAGGCTGAAAGAGCTACCCCTGTATTGTCATCAAATTGGCTTGCAGCACTAGTTACACTTGCAAGTTGAACTGGTTCAACTACTTCAATTCGCGAATTACCCTGAGCATAACCATGCCTTGAACGTTCATCCATTGAACTACCTATTACCAATAGAGAATCAGTTGGGTAGTGATTTAAAATAGAGTGTTGTGCATTATGCTGATTAGTTATGTCCGTTCGGACTACGTCTGTCAGTTGGTGCAATATTACATGGGCAGGACATGTTCTAAGGTCAACTCTTGTCCCTTGTTTTAGTGCCTCCCTTGTTTCAAGTATCCACCGTCCAAGCAACGGTGCTCCAGCATTGTTCCAACGCCATGGTGTATTTAATTCACCTATCAGTGGAAATTGCTTCAGAACTCCGCTGCCCCAATCAGGCATTGGACCTCCGAAGTTAAAAATACATTGCATAGGGTCACCAAAAATAACTGTCGGGAGAATATTTGAAAGTGAAGCAATTAGATTGTGCTGATTAACGTCACAGTCTTGATACTCATCAACGAGCAGTCGTGAATATGATGATTGTAGGATGTCACTAATGCTGCCTGTATTTAGCAACCTTAAAACAGTTTGTCTAATTTCTGGATAAAAAAGCTGGGGCATTTCAGGTGAATGATGAACAGGGCAGGTCATTGGGAAACTATTGGCAATACGAAGTGCCCATCCATCAATGGTAGTAACAACATAGTTCGACGTTGGCACTGATAGCTTTCGCAGTCTTTTTTTTAATGCAGAAACTCCAGCAGTGGTGTGCGTTAGCACCAATATAGGCTTGGTATTATTCACGGATAATGTCTCCGTGATTATATGGGTTTTACCGCAACCAGCGGGAGCAACAATTGCGCCTCTATTAGTATCAAGAACGGTTTCCACGTTCATCGAATATCTCCATTAGCTTCTACCCAATTGAGTAAGCCATTGAGGATACTTTGAAAATGTTCGTTAAATAATGGCATATTAGGGGCAACGACATTCCTGATGATGGTTTCAGATTTTGTGATGTTTTTAAACCATTTATAGTGGCCAGCAGCAAGGGCTAAAGAACCTCTCATTTCATCCAGTGGGTTGGATAAACATGCGG
The DNA here is from genome assembly GCF_002241085.1 of Vibrio sp. V03_P4A6T147. Taxonomy (NCBI): domain Bacteria; kingdom Pseudomonadati; phylum Pseudomonadota; class Gammaproteobacteria; order Vibrionales; family Vibrionaceae; genus Vibrio; species Vibrio sp. V03_P4A6T147. The sequence goes on along the minus strand of NZ_NDIO01000275.1, from coordinate 1,488 downwards.
CCAAATCATATTGGTTATTCGACTTATTTTTAATGTGCTGGTCAACTTCCTGGTGCCCGTTTAAGTCAGCAGCTACTTTTACAAGTAGTGGCAAAATATCTACTCTACACCAGCTGAAAATTGCACCTTCGGTAGACATACCATGTCCCCATTCAAAAATTGTTACACCTGCCTGTGTACATTGTTCAGTCTGTGCCTGGTGTGCCTGAGAATTTATATCGGAATCTTTTAGTAAGGCCACAGGGTAACCTAAACTCGCAAATACCTTAGCTCGCTGAAAGTAGTTATCACCACCGCCGCCATCAGTACAAAACCCTCCTTTAGATTGAATTCCGAGCTGTTGATTATCTTGCTTGTAAAGATCCAAACCTCTGATAAAACCAACTTCAGTGCTTCCTTCACCGACAATTATTGCTTTGCTGAAGAATGCTTCTGCACAAGCTCTTAGTGTTGCTTGTTGTTGCTCTCCCCCAAAAAGACTATAGATGTGATGGGAGTAAAGTGGGAATTCAAATACCTGAGCAGCTATGGATTGTTTTCTTAGAACATGGAGTTGGGTAGCTTGTAGCTCTCTAAGTACATAAGGTGAGTGAGTAGTTATAAATACTTGCTTTTGGGGCTCGATGTCCTTTGATCCTAGTTCGTTAAGTAGCCTACTAATACGGTATGGCTCAAGACCATATTCGGCTTCATCAACGATCAAAATACTAGAGCTGCTAGTAGCCTTTTGCAGGCCGCTAATGAGTAAGCGTGAAGATCCAGTCCCTAATTGCCTTAGAGGTGTCCCATCACTATTGTGGAGGCTTATGGCACCATTGGACATGGATATTCCATTGACATCGAGAAGCGCGCTAAGTTGTCCGAGCGGTACACCAAGTCCGTTGGCGATTTGCTTGACTTGGGTCAAAACCTCTGTGACCCCTTGTACTGGTTGTGCAGCAAAGGCTTCACGGGTTTGCCGTCCTAATTGGGCAAGAACTGAAGATACATCTAAGGTATCTTCAGAAAGTTTGTTTAATACTGAACGATGTCCCCATGAGAGATTTTGATGTGATGTGGTGCCCAGTCTGGCTGGAGACAGTAATTCTCGGTGTTTCCAAGGTAATCTACGTTCAAGACCATCTGCATCGGCACGATCAGAGTATAGTCGCCAATCAGGTGCTAAGTCTGCATCTACATAGAGCTTGAAGGTAAGAACCGTTTCACAATTTGGTTGTGGCTCGTCAAAGATTTCTTTGGTCTCAAAATTAAAGCCTCGAAGAAAACAACCGTATCGTTCAACATTTTTTAACTCATCATCAAGCTCGCCAATTGTCACTGTGATAGTCAAAGGAGATGAAGTATCTAGTTGGTAAAAATCTGCATCGTTGAATGAGTAAGAGCGTCGTGCACCTAGAACCAAATCAATGGCATCTAAAATTGTTGACTTACCAGAATCCCCTGGTCCGATTAGACAGTTAAGTCCAGACCTCTCTCTTCTACACATCT
>NZ_NDIO01000303.1:0-3109 GCF_002241085.1 Vibrio sp. V03_P4A6T147 | reverse complement strand
GCTGAAGGTTATTTTGCCGATGAATTCACAGCGATAAACAACCCAACGCGATCAAGAAACAACAAATATGTGATGACTATTTATTGCTCAAATTCAGTCTGAGAACATGGAATTTGCCGTTCAATGCAAACTCGATTTAGCTGATAAAAACTCACTTTGCCTAACGCCCGCCTAAGGGGCTGGCAACGCATACCACTAAACTCAATCACAACAACCGAAACCACCGCGGCTCATTGGGACTGGAAACGCCACGCGTTGACAGTCCCTCTTGAGGCGTTTGTTATGCGCAACTCACCGTAACTTCATAATTACGTTCAACATTAGCGGAAACTTTACCCCACGTAGAAGATTTAACTCTTAGCTGATGCTTATCAAAAGCAGCTTGATCTCTAAACTCTTCATACACATCGAATCGATATGGGTTTTCTTCGTTTTGCGTGACTTCAAAAATCAGACAACCATCTTCTAATCTCGTGAGACGAACATGATTGTCTAGCTCATTGATAACCACAGTTAGCTCTGCTTTTGGCACAACAATGAAGCCTTTTAGAATTACCTTGCTCAATTTCTATCCTTTTAAATTTTGCAAATGTAGCTGATTTTTTATGTTAGGCGCATAACGCCCAATTAAGGGGTGAGCAACGCTACCACCGAACCTAAAGCATTGTACCGTAAACACTAAAATTGAAGTAGAAGCAAAATGCCAAGCGTTGGGAATCCTTCTTAAATTGTTTGTTATGGCGCAATTCTCAAAGAAGGCCACCTTGCTAACCACCCTTTTGAATTTACGCGATTTTCAAAGGTTTCTCGTTGCCTTTTAGGATTATGCGTGACCCAGTAACTAAATAGGGATTCAAACCCAAAAGCAGCAACACATTCATATTGGTTTAGCCCAATTTGGCGAATTGCTACAGCTGTTTCTTTTTCTGGCCAGTAACTCATCGCATCCAACGAACTTTGATAAGGTTCATCACCATTACGCTCATGCATTGTCGCTTGATTACGCACTTGCCAATTCAGCTTGGGCATGCAAGCTTTAAGAAGTACTTCGCACTCCAAGTAGGCATTGGAGTTAGATTCCGTCGGTTCAAAGTAGATTACATCGACATCATTTAAAGGAGTCGGTTCGTTGAAATCATGCAATGAATCCCAAACTAAATTTCGGACGAAACCTGCTGCAATGTAGCATTGAGGCAAACCCAATTGGGACACATGATAAAGTGCCTCAACTCTGAGTGGGTCTTCTTTTATTAATTCTACGATTTTGTCCATTTTCGCCCTGCGCTATAACGCCGCGTTAAGGGGCGCAGGCACGCACTACAAAAGTGACCGCATAACACCTTAACCACTAAACCCGACGCAAGTTGAAAATGCCACGCGTGCCAAGTCCCTCTTGAACGCTTTGTTATGCTTAAGCTTCAATGACTTACGTTTTACCAGAACCAAGATTGACTCGACTTTAACTCACAAACAAAAGCCGAAAACAAAAAAACTGAAATGACTCATAATTTTGAAAATCAGACTTTGAACTTTGGTGGCCAAAACTCAAAAAACTAAGATCAAATTTCTGATTGAGCAAACGGCCCTAACCTCGTCCTTGCCCGAAAATTGATTGAGGCAACGCTCTGAATTTCCAGCGCCAAAGAACAAGTGTCCGGAAAACAGCGCCCACTGAAGCCAACTTGCCGACAAACTCGAAACCAACCAGCCGAGGAAACAAAGAGAAACCATAAACCACTGACTTTGCGTGATTAAGCATAACGCCCGGCTAAGGGGTTGACAACGCACCACCGAACTCAAAAAACACACTGTAAACGCTGAACTTCAATTTTGCACCAAAGCCGCCACGCGTTGGCAATCCCTCTTGAGCCGTTTGTTATGCAAATTCAATGAGATAAACAGAATTTACACGACCAAAAGCCACAATTGCAATGGTTGAGTGATTCAAGAATCAACCCAAGCAAGAACTGTGATAAATGAGCCGCCAAAACAAAGTCCACCTTTCAGCACCAAACCAAGCTTTTGTGTCAGGAAAACTCAACGAGCGAAACCTTCAGCAAGTACAAAATGCTCGATTAACTTGCCCTTTCCACACTTTAAGGACGCTGAATTGGCAACAAACCAGCACTAAAACTGATTGAGGCAAACAAAGAACCTTGCCTGTTTACGGTTTGAGTTAACCACGAATTTGAGGATGAAAGTGCTCATTTGCCGACAACACAAAACGAATGGCCGGAGAAATCCCACAAGATTGAGACCCTAAATTTACCTGAGTTGCATAACGCCCAATTAAGGGGTGAGCAACGCTACCACCCAACCTAACGCATTGTGCCATAAACACTAAATTTGAAGTAGAATCAAAAATGCCAAGCGTTGGGAATCCCTCTTAAATTGTTTGTTATGTGCGTTGCTATTTGCTGCGCACATTCCATCACTGTATCGTTCGATGTAGAGAGTTCAAGGTCATAAACAACGCCTTGATGGACGCGCAAAGCTTGTTCTACAGCAGAGCCTTGAACACGATCACCTCGTAGCCTCTCGCGTTCAACTAGTACGTCTAAACAACAATGAACCCCGACAAACAACGTACTTGTTGAGCCTAAAGCTAGGTTCCATAGTTTTTGTTCACTAGAACCATCCATAACATCATCGACTATTACACCAAGACCTAAATCCGCTAGGTGCTTAACTGTGGAATGGTAAGCCTGATTTACTTTTCTACCATATGAGCCACTTTGGATTCTTTGGACAACGTTCCGTTCTAGTACTTCATGTTGGAAGTAGAAACCGTCAGATTTTTCATCACTGCAATCTAGTGAGTTCGACTTTTCTGGCATCATAGAGATGAATGTATCGATGCCAATGTGTAAGTAGTTTCTAGGCAGGATCGATTGAAGTTCTTTAGCAATCGAGCTTTTACCAGAACTGCTTGCACCATTTAAGATTATGACATCCATACTTATTTTACCTCCGAGCACATAACGCCCGGTTAAGGGGCAGCCAACGCCATTACCAAGCTTCCGCATAACACCGTAACCACAAAAACCAACGCATAGTGAAAATGCCACGCGTTGGCTGTCCCTCTTGAACCGTTTGTTATGTTTTATTC
>NZ_NDIO01000322.1:0-3118 GCF_002241085.1 Vibrio sp. V03_P4A6T147 | reverse complement strand
ATGCTCAATGGTGGGCTGATTATTGATGTCGAGGACCCAAAGCGCCAACAAAAGTTGGTTGGAGATTCCCATGTATTATCTGTTGCTGAGACAGATCAAGAATATTGGATTGGTACTGAAGATGGATTATTTGTTCATTCGTTTTTGACAGGTAAAACCGTCAAGTTAGAAAGTAATGACCAAGACAATAATGGGTTGCCAGGCAATAAAATTTATTCATTGGTCAATGACTTACAAGGTGGGATTTGGATCGCGACGGATAAAGGTATTCGTTACTTTTCTCTGTTTGGACAAAAATTTAAGCGCCATTCCATTGCACCGCTCAACAATAATCCCATAACAAAAATTGTGACAAGGTCAGATAATAAAGGGTATTTGTTTTTAACTCGACAAGGGTTATACCAAGTCGATGCTGAAAATTGGCAAGAGCCTAAACTTATTTTCCCAGGAGAAGTGCATGATGTCGCTCAAATAGATGATCATTCTCTATGGATAGCTACACATACAGGCATCGTTATTTATCACTTGCAGACAAAAAAGATGATAGAAACGAGCGTTTTACCTCTGAAGCTGCGTTCGAATGATACTAAACATCTTGAATTTGATCATGAAGGACTGTTGTGGGGAGCAACAGGTAACCATTTGTGGTCATATCAGTTGGCCGATAACTCGCTAACCGATTTCGGTTCTGAATGGTTTGTTGATGCATTTTTGCCTGCAAAAATAATAAAACTTAAGTCAACTCGGCGAGGGGTATTTATCGGCACTGACCATGGTGTTTATCTTTTTGACAAAGGCAAAATTGTTTTTCTTCGAGCGACTAGTCATTATGGACAAAGCATTGATATATTTGAGAGTAGCAAGGGTGATGTTTGGTTTGCTAGTGCTTATGGCGTCTTTGTTTTGGCACATGATCGTAGTGATATTCGATCTATTGATATGGTTGAAGAGAATATTAGCCCCAAATGTTTAACTGAAACGGGCAACGGTATTTGGCTGACTTCCTCACAAGGAATCTCGCTCTACAATCCTATGGGTGAGATGGTAAAGCATTTTGGTGATCCACACGGATTGATGAATAATGAATTTAAAAGTGGAGTTTGCGAATCAAGTATTATCAATAACCAACAGCAGTTGCTGCTAGGTTCCCGTTTTGGCTTAGTGACAGCATGGTCCTCTGAACTCACGGTTGCTACCCCTCCTAATACCAATATTATCTTTAGCCAAGTGAATGTCGATCACATTCCTGTCATGTTCGGTCGTGGTCGTTTTCAGACACTAGAATTGGAATATGGAAGTTCGATAAGCTTTTTATTTGGTGCATTGCCAGAATCGAGAGCCTTATCATTGGAGTATCGTATTGCAGGGGATAAGGAGTGGCAGAGATTAGAAAGCGCTCAGTTGACACTTGATCACCTGTTACCTGGACACTATCGTTTGCTGGTGAGAAATTACAGTCCAAATCCGCAAAACAGTATGATAAACAGTCTATCATTTATTGTGGATAACCCGTGGTATTGGTCTTCATGGGCTATTGTTCTTTACCTTTGCCTTTCTATAGGCCTTATTGCTTTTGCTTCATGGTGGCGTTCTCGTTGGGTTACCAAAGTAAACCGAAAGTTAAAAGCTCAGGTGGCCTTGAAAACGGATCAACTACGGCATCAAAGCAAAATTGTTTTGACTAATAACCAGCAGTTGCGCAAGCAATTACAAATTCGCCATATCGTTGTTGAACAGATGTTAGATTCTATTACTCCTACATTAAATCAGCTGATTTATCGCTCCCAACTCCATCAACTCGCGCGACTTGAGTCTTTAGCTTTAAAAGTAAAACGTGAACTGGCGTTACTTCGTAACGTAAGAAATGATAAAACAGCGACTCAGTTGCTCTACGACCTATCGATAATCTTGAACTCTTGTGTGGACGGATGGCGTGAAGAGTTCGCGAAAGCGAATATTTCGTTGGCGGTGAACAATGAGCTTAAACAAGCTTATATTGAATCTGCCCATTTTAACCTAGACATCATTTTCAATACGCTACTGTCTGATGCGGTAAAACGTCTTTACAGAAATCAAGAGCTACAAATTCATTGTTATGAAAGGGAGAAAAGACTGTTTATTGTGATGATTGACTGTGGCGATCAGGTGCAATCCATCAATAGCGATAAGCGTATCTCTGGTTTTGAACTAGAGGAGATGCAACTGTTAGTACAGCGCAGTGGTGGGGAAATACATATTTTTTCATCGCCAGAACGAAATTTAGTTGAGCTTTCTTGGCCATCAGTTGAGCTTGTGAGTGATGCACCTGAAATGATCGTCGTAGAGGAGCATTCAGAGGACAAGTTTATTGATGTAACGGAAAAAGAGTGGCTTAAAAAAGTAGAAAAATTGGTACACAATTACTATTCAGATCCTGAATTTAGTACCTCTAGTGCGGCCAAATCACTCTTCGTATCGGAGCGTAGTTTGCAGCGTCGTTTTAAAGCGATCACCAATAAAACATTCAAAGAGTATCTAAATGAGATCCGCTTAGAGAAAGCGTGCCAATATTTGCTCGCAGGAGGAAAAGTCGCCCAAGTCGCTTTTGATTGTGGGTTTAATGATCCGTCTTATTTCAGCCAAAGATTTAAACATCACTTCGGTTTATCGCCAACCCAATTTGTTGATGATAACGAGTAATACCGCCCCTGATAAATAGTGATAACTTTCCCACTTGAAGCTGCAGCGATGTTAGCGACATTCAGTCACCCTAATCACAAAGCTTATTCAGGTGTGTGGAGATGAACTCACTTTCCGCCGGCCTGCAATCAAGCTGTATCTCCCTTCTTGATTAGATTGGCTGCGGTGTTAGCTGCGCATATTTGTCTATGCTTGCGTAGATACACTCATTAATACTCAAAGTCGTAATATCAATTTATTTTGGAAATAGCACTTACTCAATAAACAGGCTGGGTCGGTGATTGTGTTGCGGTAAAGATGAGATGAGTAGAAAAAAAAGATCGTGGTATAGCCGGGGGGACTATACCACGGGTGTCAATGACACCTTCGCTTGCTGCCGGAGTGATACGAGTAACACCCGTACCACCTCTGGAATTTGTATCTAAGGAGTAATTCCTTT